>JAIENF010000796.1 GCA_019751575.1 Burkholderiales bacterium | reverse complement strand
CTCGCGCTGGACGCCAACCACGCGCACGCCTGGCTGCTGTCGGCGCGGGTGCGCGACCTGCAGGGCCGGCTCGCGGACGCGGCCGACTGCTACCGGAAGGCCCTGGCCATCCGGCCCGACGACTTCGGCACCTTGATGAACCTGGGCGCGGTCCTGAACGACCTGGGCCGGTTCGACGAGGCCCTCGAGCAGCACGACCGCGCGCTGGCGCTCGACCCCCTGCATGTCGACGCACTCTGCAACCGCGCCGTGGCGCTCGCCGGCCTGGGCCGCTACGAGGACGCACTGGACGGCTTCGAGCGCGCCGTGCACGTCGATCCCTCGCGCGGCGAGGCACTGACCGGGAAGGCCATGGCCCTGGTGTCCCTGAAGCGCCAGGAAGAAGCCTTGCCCTGCCTGGAGGAAGCCCACCGGCGGCAACCCGGCTTCCCGCCGGCGTGGTCGATGCACGGCGCGATCCTCGCCGGCCTCGGCCGGCTGGACGAGGCCCTGCCGATGTACGAGAAGGCGGTCGAACTGTCCCCGGCCAACGCAGAGGACGCGCTCAGCCTGTCGCACCTGTACCTCGGTCGCGCCGACTTCGCGCGCGGATGGCCGGCCTACGAGGCGCGGCTGCGCCGGCCGGCATCGGAAAAGCTGCAGACATCCAGGCCGCGCTGGGACGGCAGCCCGACCCCTGCACGGCTGTTCGTGTGGGCCGAACAGGGCATCGGCGACCAGGTGCTGTATTCGACGATGCTCCCCGACCTGCTCGAGCGGGCGCCCCGGGCGACGGTCTCGGTCGACGCCAAGCTGCTGCCGCTGTTCCGCCGCTCGTTCCCGCAGGCAACGTTCACGGCGCGCAACGCGCCGTTGCCCGACGCGTCGTTCGACCTGCAGTTGCCGATCGGCAGCCTGGGCGCTTGCCTGCGCCCTTCGCCCGATGCGTTCGCGAATGTTCACCGCGCGGTGCTGGCCGCCGACGCCGCCCGTACGCAGCAGGTACGCCAGTGGAAGCCGCTGGTCGGCCGCAAGGTCTGCGGCATCTCGTGGAAGAGCGTCAACGCCCAGGTCGGCGACGACAAGAGCATGCCGCTCGAGCGCATGCGCGACCTGCTCATGCTGGACGGCTTCGCGTTCCTGAACCTGCAGTACGGCGACGTCAGCGGCGAGGTCGCGCGTACCTGCGCGCTGACCGATGCCCCGATCGAGACCGCGCCGGGCATCGACCTGTTCGAGGACATCGAGGGGCTGGCCGCGCTGATCGATGCATGCGACATCGTGGTGACGATCAGCAATTCGACGGCGCACCTCGCGGGCGCGATGGGCAAGCCCGTGCTGCTGCTGGTGCCGCGCTTCACCGGCCGCATGTGGTACTGGAACGCACTGCCGGGAAGCGACGGCGATCGCCCGCCGTGGTATCCGTCGGTTCGCCTGCTGCGCCAGCAACGGCAGGGCGACTGGACGGCCCCGCTGCAGGAGGCAAAGGCGCTGCTGGAGCAGCTGCGTTGAGCGTCGCGCCGGGTGGCCGCATCTCGCTGGTGGTCGGCTTCGACCAGCGCGAGGCCGTCGCGTACCACACGTTCTGCCAGAGCGTGCTCGAGAAGGCCTCGCTGCCCGTCCAGTTCACGCCGCTTGCCGAGAACACCCTGGCCGGCTACACGGAAACGCATACGGATGGCAGCAACCGCTTCATCTATTCGCGGTTCCTGACTCCGTACCTTTCCGACCATGCCGGCTGGGCCATCTTCGCCGACGGGGACATGGTCTGCCAGGCGGACATCGCCGAGCTGTGGGCGTTGCGCGATCCGTCGAAGGCGGTGCAGGTCGTCAAGCACGACTACCGGACCAAGGCGAACGTGAAGTACCTCGGCAACCGCAACGAGAACTATCCGCGCAAGAACTGGTCGAGCGTCATCCTCTGGAACTGCGCGCACGAGGCACACCGGGTGCTCACGCCTGCGTTCATCCAGCGCATGCCAGGGTCCTTCCTGCATCGGTTCTCGTGGCTGGACGATGCGCTGATCGGCGAGCTGCCCCGCGAATGGAACTGGCTTGCGATCGAGTATCCCGAGAACCCGCAGGCCAAGCTCGTGCACTTCACGCTGGGCACGCCGTGCTTTGGCGAGTACCGCGACCGCGAGATGTCTCCGATCTGGCATGCCACATGGGGCCGGCTGTGCGAGGGGTTCGACGAAGGCACGGAACGCTGAAGCGGCGGGAGCCCTGATTTAACTCGGGTTACGGCCCCGGTCGCGTACTATCCTGAGCCAACCACGCACGAACCCCCTGCCTCCGCATGTCCACAGAAACAAAAGCTGCCGCACAACGCGCGATCATCGCTGCGGTCCAGTTGCCGACGGTCGACGACGCAGAGTTCGAGTCCTCGCTGAAGGAACTGCGCGAACTGGCCCGCACGCTCGGCTTCGAAGTGGTCGGCACGTTCATCCAGAAGCGCAGCAGCTTCGATTCGACCGCCTATGTCGGCACCGGCAAGGTCGAGGAGATGCGTCTGTTCGCCGAAGAACATGCCGATTTCGTGCTGGTCGACCACGACATCTCGCCATCCCAGGCGGGCAACCTCGAGAAGGCCGTCGGCTGCCAGGTGATGGACCGCACCATGGTCATCCTCGAGATCTTCCACCGGCATGCGCGCTCCAACGCGGCGCAGGCCCAGGTCGAGATCGCCCGGCTGCGCTACCTCGCTCCCCGGTTGCGCGAGGCCGCCAAGCTGGCCGGACCCCAGGGGCGCCAGCGCAGCGGCGTGGGTGGCCGCGGGGCCGGAGAATCCGCCAGCCAGACCGACCGCGCGCGCATCCGGGACCGCATCGCGGAATTGAAGCAGGAGATCATCGCGCTCGACCATGAACGCCAGACGCAGCGCGCACGCCGGCAGGAGAGCCAGGGTGTCGCGCGCGTCGCGCTCGTCGGCTACACCAACGCCGGCAAGTCGACGCTGATGCGCGCACTGACAGGCAGCCAGGTGCTGGTCGAGAACAAGCTGTTCGCGACGCTCGACACCACCGTGCGCGTGCTGCTGCCCGAAGGCGTGCCGCGGGTGCTGGTGAGCGACACGGTCGGCTTCATCAAGAACCTGCCGCACGACCTCGTGGCCTCGTTCAAGTCCACCCTGGAAGAGGCCGCCGAGGCCTCGCTGCTGCTGCACGTGGTAGACGCCGGCGACCCGGGCTTCGAACGCCAGCTCGACGTGACGGTGAAGGTGCTCGAGGAGATCGAGGCTGGCGGCGTGCCCCGCCTGCTGGTGTTCAACAAGATCGACCAGGTCGGCGACGCGAAGGCGCAGGCCGCGCGCGGCAAGGCCCTGCGCGCACGGTTCCCGAAATGCATCGTCGTCAGCGCGCTGGATGCCGACGATGTCGCACGGCTGCACAAGGCGATCCTCGCCTTCTTCCGCAAACGCCTGGTGAAGGCGGAACTGTTCCTGCCGTGGTCGGCCCAGAACCTGCGCGGGCCGCTGTTCGCCTCGTGCGAGGTGGTCGAGGAACGCGCAGACGTCGAAGGGACGTTCTTCAGCGTGCGCGGCGAACGCAAGGACATCGATGCGCTGCGCGAGAAGATCGGTCCGGTGAAGAAGCGGGCTGCACCCGCATGAGCACGCCGCAGAACCCGTCCACCCGCGGCGCCAAGGACATGTATCTGGACAGCACCTATCTGGACCGGAATCCGACCTGGGACGTCGAGGATTCCGCCTGGAAGGCAAGGCAGGTCCATGGCATGCTCGCCCGTCACCGCATGCAGCCGAAGACGGTCGCGGAAATCGGATGTGGCGCGGGGGAAATCCTGAAGCAGCTGTCGCTGCTTCATCCGGCGACGGCGTTCCACGGATACGAACTCAGCCCGCAGGCTTACGAACTGTGCAGGAGCCGGGCGTCCGCACAGGTCAGCTACTTCCTGGAAGACCTCCTCGACAAGGAAGCGTGCTTCGATGTCCTGCTGTGCATCGACGTGTTCGAACACGTGGAAGACTACATCGGCTTTCTGCGCGCACTGAAGCCGAAGGCGACGCACAAGATCTTCCACATACCGCTGGAGATCACGGTGTCGTCGGTGCTGCGCGACACGATGATGAATGCGCGGCGGAGCGTGGGGCACCTCCACTACTTCACGCCCCGGACCGCGCTTGCGACACTCGAGGACAGCGGCTACCAGGTCGTCGACTACTGCTTCACCCCGTCGTTCGACGACCTGCCGCCCAAGAGCCTGAGGAGCCGGCTCGCCCGGATACCAAGGAAGCTCCTCTATGCGGCATCACCGGCGCTGATGGTGAAGCTGCTGGGTGGCTGCTCCCTGCTCGTGCTGGCGAAGTAGCCGGGCAGCGCCGGCTACTGCGGCTTGAAGCCGATCGCCTTAACCAGCTTGCCGTACTTGGCATGCTCGCTCCTGATCAACTCGGCGAAGAAATCGGGCGATTCGTAGAGCATGGTGAGGCCAGCGGCCGAAAGCTTCTCGACGATGTCCGGGTGCTTCATGGCGCGGTTGATCTCCTCGTTGAGGCGGGCGACGATCTCGCGCGGCATGCCCGCCGGACCGACCCAGCCGAACCAGCCGCCCGACTCGTAGCCGGGCACGGCCTCGGCGGCGGCCGGGGCATCGGGCCACTGCGGCGTGCGCGCCTTGCTGGTGACGGCCAGCAGGTTGATGCGGCCCGACTTGATGTGCGGCGTGAGGCCGGTGACGCCATCGACGCCCGCCATCACCTGCCCGCCCATCAGTTCGGTGGCGATCTGCGCCGAGCCCTTGTACGGGATGTGGTTGAACGAAAAGCCGGCCATCATGCGCAGCTGCTCGAAGATGAGGTGGGGAAAGCCGCCCTCGCCATTGCTCGCCACCGTCAGCTTGCCGGGGTTCGCCTTGGCCCACGCGATCATTTCAGGGAGGGTCTTGAATGGCGCGTTGGTTGCGCCGACGACCACCAGGTAATTGGCGGTGGAAACCGCGATCGGCGTGAAGTCCTTCAGCGCATCGTAGGGGACGCTCTTGCTGGTATGCGGCAGCACGGCGAGGTTGCCGCCCTGCCCTGCGGCGAAGGTGTAACCGTCGGGCGCGGACCGGGCGACGAAATCGAGACCCAGCATGCCGCTGGCACCCGGCCGGTTCTCGACGATCACCGGCTGGCCCAGGCGCTCGGCCATCCTGGGCGCCATCAGCCGCGCCATGATGTCGGTGGTATTGCCCGGCGGGAACGGAATGACGAGCCTGATCGGCTTGTTCGGCCAGGCCTGCGCCTGCGCCTGGACACCCATGCTGACCATCAACGCCGCAGCCGCGGCAAACATCGAAAGAACGGACTTCGTCTTCACGGAAAACTCCTCCTTGGGCGAACAGGACTGGACGCTGGCTTCTAGACGGCCGGGATGACGGGCAACAGGACCGCGGCCGGGTGCTTCGACCCGGTGTGCAGCGTCACCTTGCCACCGAAGATGGCCGGCGGACGGTCGGTCTCGTCGTCATGGACGAAGGGCCCGCAGCCCTTCATCGGGTTCTTCATGTTCGACAGCACCGCCGCTTCGCCTTCGTATTCGTAATCCTTGCCGCGTATGCTCAGCGCGATGCTGTAGCCCCTGGGCACCACGATGCAGGTCGGCCAGATCTCGACGTCGAGCTCGTAGACCTGGCCCGGGACCAGCGGCTGCTTCTCGCGGTGCGTGTGGTACGGCCGCCAGGGCAGCGAGCGCGCCGCATCGAGTTCACGGTGGGAGGCGCGAAGCCAGCCCTGGGCGATGGGCGTGTGCGGATCGAGCGCCCCCTGGAACACCACTTCCTTGCCGGCCGGATCGAACACCCGCAGCACGGCGAAGATGTCCGCATCCACGGTCGCGGAAGACACGAACAGCTTGAGCGCGATCGGACCGGTGATCTCGGTGGCGTGCTCGAGTGCACCGGTGGAAAACGTCGCGCCCTCGCCCATGGCGTCGTAGGTGTGCGTCGCGTCCGAGACCGGCGGCTTGTCCGACAGGCGCATGCCCGCGGGATCGAGGTAGAAGCGGGTCCATCGGGTACGCGCGAGCGGCCATTCGCGCTCGGCGCGCTCGACGAACTTCTCGCCCGGATGCCGCACCTGGAGCAGCACCGTGGGTTGCCTGTCCCAGCCGTTGTCGACGCCCTTGAGGAAATGGTCGAAGAAGCGCTTCTGCAGCCCGACGCCGTAGTCGGTGTAGAACGGCGCCCAGTGCGAACCGCCGTGCACCTCCAGCCATTTCTGCCTGGAAGACGCCCCGGCGAAGCCCTCGAAATTGCCCCGGGGGTGCAGCCCCTGCCCGCCCCAGTTCGCAGCCGACAGCACCGGCACCTCGACCCGCGACAGGTCGGCGCTGCGTTCGCGATACCACTCGGTATCGGTCTCGCGCTCGAGCACCGCGCGCCACATGTCTTCGCGGTTCTTCTCCAGTTCGGCCTCGCTCAGCGTCTCGGGGCCGCATGCGAGTTCGCCGGTGACCGGATGTTTCCGGCCGCGCTCGCCGACGCCATGCTGCACCGTCTTGACCTGCATCTCCTGCCAGTTCTTGCGGAAGGTGCAGGCGATGCCGCCATGGCGGTGCGACTCGCGGTAGGCATCGTTCCAGCCCTCCCAGGCGCAGATCGCGGCCAGGTGCGGCGGCTGCGAGGCGGCGACCCGCCACTGGTTGCTCGCGTAGTAGGAAATGCCATTGAGCCCGACCTTGCCGTTGCACCAGGGCTGCACCGCGGCCCACTCGATGCACAGGTGGAAGTCACGCGTCTCGCGAGCGTTGTTGTGCGCGAGGTATCCCGGCGAGCGGCCCGCGCCCCGGGAGTCGACACGGATGCAGACATAGCCGTCGGGCACCCACTTCTCCGGGTCGACCACCTCCCAGTTCTGGTACTGGTTGGTCGAGCCGGCGAGCGCGTCCGGATTCTCGCGCGCCATGATGTCCCAGGCCGTCTTGTAGCCTTCCTGGAAGGAGAGGCCCTTGCCATACGGACCATAGGTCATCAGCACCGGATAACGCCCCTCGGCGATCGGCCGGAAGATGTCGGCGCGCAGCATCAGGCCGTCGTCCATCGTGACGGGCACATCCCAGTCGATGCGCATGCCGTCACGGATCTCGGATTTGAACGCGGTCATGTTGTGCTGACTCCTGTCTAGGCTCGATGATCACCTGGCCCGGCCGCACACCGATGCCGGGGCGGTGCGGTGCGGTGGCCGACACGGCTGCCGCCGCTCGCCTTCACGGCAAGCGGGCCCTCGCACCAATGCCTCCTCCGCTGTTCCGGCCATCGTTCCTGCACGCGCAGTATCGGCGTACAGCGAGGCTTCTGGAAGAAGTGTAGGGGCCCGCGGCGCCAGCCGTCAATGCAGCGTGCCACGCACCCACTGGATGGAGACCCGCACGCATTCCCTCATTCGGGATGCATGTCTGCCTGCTTGATCAGCCTTCCCCATGTGGCCCGTTCCATGCGCAGGAATGCAGCGAACGGCTGCTGATGGTCACGGCGATCGCGCGCAACCGCCCGCCGCGCACTGGCGCAGTTCCGCGACCCGGCGGACTGCGCAGCAACCAGCATGTCCCGCAAAAAGCCGCCCGAAGGCGGCTTTTCATTCCAAACACCCACGCGTCGATCAGAATCTCATGCCGACGCCGACGGTAAGGCCTTTGGCCGTGAAGCCATCCTTGTTCAGGTACTGCATGTAGTCGACGTTCAAGCCGACCGCCTGGGTTATCGAATAGCTCAGGCCAGCGCCCCAGGACAAGCTTGTCTCGCTTTCACGGATGGATCCGAAACCCGCCGCGGAGCCTGTGCCTGCCATGCGCATGGCACCCGCACGCGCGAAAACCTCAAGGCTGTCGTTCAACCTGGCTTTCGGCTTCACGTACAGACCGAACGCGTTATCCAGTTCGAGCTTCACGCCGGTGATCGACTGACCGTTGACCTTGAGATCGCCGTCCCTCACGCCGAACGCAGCCATGCCTTCGATGGCGAGGTTTCGGTGAAACTCGAAACCGAGGATGCCCCGGATCGCGTTCGGCTTCCCCTTGAACTCGTTGCCATTCACATTCTGCTTTACGTTGATCACGGCGTAGCCGACTTCGCCGTACAACTGAGCTTGCGCACTGGTAGCCACAAATGCCATTACGGATGCGAGGAGGATTTTTCTCATGGGTTCACCTTGGCGGAAAGAAACCTGCGTTGACGGAACTTAAAGTGACATACCACGACTTCAAGATATCAAATTGAAGTAAAAGGTGTTTCCAAATCCAAACAGGGAGGGCCGTTGGCGGACACTCCTGTTGCGGATACGGCACATCGGAGCAAGCAACCCTGTCCGATGGACGAGCGAACGGTGCGTTGCCGAGTGCTGAACCCGGACGCGGGACAAAGGGCGCTGGGTGGAACGGGATTGGGTCAGGGCCGGAACAGGGCACGGCGTGTGCCCACGCCGCCGGACCCGGAGGAGATCCTGCGGCGTCCCGATTCCAGTCAAGCTTGCTGCCTGTTGTTTTTCTTGGTGGGCCCGCTGGGACTCGAACCCAGGACCAAAGGATTATGAGTCCTCTGCTCTAACCGACTGAGCTACAGGCCCGTGTACCCTGTGCCGGGGCCGATTGTACCGGCAGCGCGCTGCGACCGACGCCCAGTCGGTCGCAGCCGTACCGCCGCCGACCCTCATGCCTGCCTGAAGTCCTCGACCGACTTCGCCAGCGTACCGTCCTTCAGCTTCAGCGGCAGGGTCACCGGGCGCGTCGGTCCGAAGGTCGGGATGTACGCCGAGTGCTTTCCGGCGCCACCGACGACGATCACGTGCACCGCGCCCTCGCCCTTGATCACCGGCACCGGCCGGTCGCGCTGCTCGGCGGTCAGCCCGGGCAGGTAGGGCTCGAACTGCTTGAGGCGGCGCACGATGTTGTCGTCGGACAGGTTGCCCAGCGGCACGCGTGCATGTTCGAACAGGTAGTTCTTCACGTCGCGCTTGGAGAACCCGCTCCTGGCGATCGACGCCGCATGCTCGGGCCCGATCACCACCAGCGGCTCGCCGGCGTAGTAGATGTTGTTGGCACCGGTCTGGGCGATGGTGCCGGCGATCATCTTCAGCAGCCCCTCGCCGTCCAGGCTCTCGTGGTCGTTCACGTTGTGCGGCGGCTCGGCGCCATACACGGTGACCGTCGAGGTCTCTGCGGTGAAGCCCATCTCGACGTTCAGCGGCTCCCACGGATTCGCCGCCTCGTTCTCGGCGACGCAGTAGCTGTACTTCGACGGGGCACCATGGGTGGACATGTCGCCGCTCGCGGGGATCGCGCCGCCGATGTTCCACATCGCCAGCCGTACCGCGCGGCCGATCGTCGCGTTCGCGCGGTTGCCCGGGCCGAAGGCATTGTGGCCGCCGTTCATGCCGATCTCGCGCGCGGCCGGGCCGTTCACCACCACCAGGGTGGAACAGGGATGCGTGGTCGCCTGGATGCCGTAGAGGTTGAACTTCTCCTCGCACAGCGCCTCGATCGCCAGCAGCACCAGCGGGAAGTACTGCGGCAGGCAACCCGCCATCACCGCATTGGCCGCCAGGCGCACCGGCGTCGCCTCGCCGAAGCGCGGCGGGATCTTCGCCACCGGTTCGTCGATCGGGCGATCGCAGTAGGCGAGCATCGCACGCACGCGTTCGGCGGTCGGTGGCACCACCGGCAGGCCGTCGGTCCAGTTCTTCCCGCGCACGAAGGCATCGATGCCCTCGAAGTCGTCGTCGACCTCCAGCGCCGCGCCGGGGATCTCGAGCAGTCGTTCGGTCGCGATCATTTCTGGTGCTTCCGGATCAGGTCGACGAACACGGGCACGGCCACGTCGGCGCGCTCGCGCACTTCATCGATCGACACCCCGCCCAGCGGATGCGGGATCTCGATCAGCGGCAGTTCGGGCACGCCGAAGATGCGCGCCTGGGTCTCGCCCAGCTTGCGGAAGGGACCGGAATAGATGACCGCAGTCACCAGGCCGCGTTTCCGGAGCTCCGCCATGTCGTGGACACTCCACGACGTGCAGGAGCCTCAGTCCGCCATCGCACTGACGACGAAGTCTGCCTCCGATTCGATCTGGTCGAGCATCGCCTTCGGGGCCGGCGTGCTCGGGTTGGCCTTGCGCAGGCTGACCACCGAGGCGACCGGCATGTGCCTGCCCACGCCCTCGATGATCATCTTCAGCAGATGGTCGGCATTGCTCTTGGAATTGTCGAGCACGCCGATGCGCAGGCCGCCGCTGGCCGCTTCGCGCTGTGCGCCCGCTGCCTCGCCCTGCTGCACGGGGGCTTCGGGGGAAATCAGGTAAACCTTGGCAGTCATCGCTCGCCCTCCTCGGTGGTACGACTATCCGGTGCACCGGATCGAGGGCTGCGCGGCGGCAGGCCGCGCCGGAGCCAGGCCCGGTGCTGCCGCTATTCTAGGGCAGGCTGGCTCCGGCCGCCCGGCGCTCAGCCGCCTTCGCTGTCCAGGAAGCTGCGCAGCCGCTCCGAACGCGACGGGTGGCGCAGCTTGCGCAGCGCCTTCGCCTCGATCTGGCGGATGCGCTCGCGGGTGACGTCGAACTGCTTGCCGACCTCTTCCAGGGTGTGGTCGGTATTCATCTCGATGCCGAAGCGCATGCGCAGCACCTTCGCCTCGCGCGGGGTGAGCGTATCGAGCACGTCCTTGGTCGCCCCGCGCAGGCTGGCGTACACCGCGGCGTCGCCCGGCGACATCGTGCCCTGGTCTTCGATGAAGTCGCCCAGGTGGGAGTCGTCGTCGTCGCCGATGGGTGTTTCCATCGAGATCGGTTCCTTGGAGATCTTGAGGATCTTGCGGATCTTGTCCTCGGGCATCTCCATCTTCTCGGCGAGCGTCGCCGGATCGGGCTCGGTGCCGGTCTCCTGCAGGATCTGGCGCGAGATGCGGTTCATCTTGTTGATCGTCTCGATCATGTGCACCGGGATGCGGATGGTGCGCGCCTGGTCGGCGATCGAACGGGTGATCGCCTGGCGGATCCACCAGGTGGCGTAGGTCGAGAACTTGTAGCCGCGGCGGTATTCGAACTTGTCCACCGC
>JAIENF010000682.1 GCA_019751575.1 Burkholderiales bacterium | reverse complement strand
ACCTCGATCGCGTTGGCCTGCGCTTCGCTCAGGCGGGCCGCGGTGCCTTCGGCGTCCGCCTCCGCCTCGCGCCAACGCTGCATCTGCGCAGCGCCGGCGCGCTCCAGCCAGTGCGCCGCCAGCATCATGCCTGCGCCACAACCGGCTGCGGCACCGGCGGCAGCGGCCAGCGCCGGCCAGGCGCCCCAGGCGGCAGCGGCGGCAGCAGCCGCGGCGGAAGCGCAGCCGAGCGTCAGGGCCAGGCGGGCGGCAAGCGACGGCTGGGGCGAGGGCATGGAATCGGCCATCGAAGGATCCTCGAGCGGGTCTGGATCCCGGCAGCCGGAGGCGGCGCCGGAGATCGTGGCGGCCGGCGGTGTGGGGCCGGCCACTGAAAACAGGGTCGCGAAAGGGGCGACACTCAGGGTATCGGCAGCGCCGGCCAGACCTTTAGGTCATCCGGAGCCGGACAGGATCGGGCATGCCGTGCGCGCCGGAAAACAGGGGCGGGCGCGGCTGCGTACGCTCGCGCGGCGGGCAGGCAGCCGCGGTGCCTGGATCGTCCCGGGCGCCAGGGTAGCCCCCGGCCCCCCGGTCAGTCGTCTGCGCGGTTCAGCCGCTCTTCGGCAGCGATGTACTCGTTCGCGACGTCGCGCAGCTTGCGGCGCTGGCTGCGCGCTTCGCTGCGCAGGTAGTTGAATGCGGCGTTGCGGGACATGCGGTGGCGTTCCATCATGATGCCGACGGCGACGCTGATTTCCTGCTGGCCCTCGAGGGCACCGCGCAGCCGCTCCTGTTCGTCCTCGATCTGGGCGACGTCGCGCGCGCGCACCATTGCCGCTTCGATCGCCGGGACGATATGCCGGATCAGCGCCGGCTTGACCAGGTATCCGTAGGCGCCCTGCGTCGCCGCTTCGCGCACCAGTTCGAGGTCGTCGTAGGCGGACAGGAAGACGACCGCCACCGGTGCGCGGTCGAGCAGTGTCTCGGCGAGTTCCAGCCCGCTCATTCCGGGCATGCGCATGTCGATCAGCGCGGCATCGGGCATGGCGTCCCGGGTGAGCTCGAGCGCCTCTTCGGCCGAGCCCGCCGACCATACGTCGTATCCGGCCCGCTGCAGGCCGTCGCGCATCGTGGTGAGGATCAACGGGTCGTCGTCGACGATCATCACCGTCTTGGGCGTTTCATCTTCCATGGCTTCGTCGGTGTTGGGCGAGGTCATCTTTTTCCCGATGCGCTGGATGTGGCTGTCGCGCGGATTCTACCCGTTTAGAACGTCGGTACGCATTCCCTCAGGGTGCGAAGACGCGGCTGTCCCGTGAGGTACCCCGGAAAGGACGGGCGACGAGAGGTCGAGGCAGACTTCGACCTGGCTGCCGATCGATTGGATCTGCAGCCGGGCGCCCCGGGCGGGCAGCATCGCGCGCACCAGCTGCAAGCCGGTGCGCGCGCCGGTCCCGGCCTCGAAGTCGAACCCGGGCGGCAGTGTCCCCTCGTTGCGGATGCGCAGGCTGCAGCCGTCCGCGTGGGGGCCGCATGCCACGCGCACCGGCGGCATGCCCGGCTGCGCGCCCCCGTGCTTGATCGCGTTCATCATCAGCTCGTTGACCATCAGGGCGATCGCCACGCAATGCTGCTCGGAGATGCGGCATCGGGCAAGGTCTTCCGGGAAATCGGTCGATATGCCATTGGCGGCGATGCCGGCCAGTCCGTCGGTGACCGCCTGCGCGATCTCGCCGAGTGCGAGGTCCGAACGACCGGACCGGGCAAGCAGCCCGTACACCGTTCCGATCGAATGCAGCTGGCTGCCGATCGCATCCAGGGCTTCGCCCAGGCCTGGATAGTCGCTGCGGTAGCGTTCGATCAGCCCGGTCATGCCCTGCAGGTGGTTCTTGATCCGATGGTGGATCTCGCGCACCAGTGAATCGCGATCGAGCCCGGTATCGGGCTGCAGGGGGCCGGTGGCTGGCGCTGCCAGGGGGCGTGGCGGGGGCGGCGGGACCGGCGTTTCGATCGCCTCCACCACGCCGACCACCTCGTTGCCCGGGTTGCGGGCGCGGAACGCGGTCAGCCGGAGACTGAGCTGGGGGCGTGCCGGATCGGTGCCCTGCAGGTCGAGTTCGAACCGATCGATCTCCCCGCCGAGGATGCGCTCCATCTGCTTCATCAGGCGCGGATAGTCCTGCGGCGGCGCGTGCGCGAGCCAGGCGCCCAGCGGCACGCAGCATGGGGCGTCACCGAAACCCATGAGGTGGGAAGCCGTCCGCGACAGCGAAAGCCCCTGTTCTATGTTCTCCAGCGACCACCAGCCCAGCCCGGCGGCGTCGAAATCGATGGCGACCGCGTGTTCGGGCGCTTCGCCCGCCGGCGATGCCTGCGCAGAGGCCGAGGGCCAGCGCCGGAAGACGATGCCGGCCCATGCCCCGGTGCCGGAAGGGTCGCGCTGCCGGCCGATCACCAGGTCGACCTGGTGCCGGTGCCCCGCCGCCGCGGGGATGGATATGCAGTCCACGCGCAGGCTGCCGTCCTGCCCCGAAGACCGCAGCAACCGGACCGCTTCCAGCACTGCGCGCCGGGCGCCGGCGCCGCTCATGCGCAGGATGGAGCGCCAGCAGGTGACGGCCGGCCCGAACGGACTGTGTCCGCCGACCGTCGTCACCCGCCCCGTCGACGGGTCGATGTGCCAGAGCCAGCAGTCCAGGGTGCGGAAAACGTCCGTGCTGTTCATTCGTCGAGATCGGTGAGGATGTTTCGCAGGGTGGCAAGCCGGCGCGGCAAGGGTGGCGCGAAAGCGCCGCAATCGAGACGCCAACCGCTACAATCTGACTGGAGCGCGATACGCCAGTCGCGGGATGTCCGGACATCCGCAAACGATTGCCGCTCCGTGACGACATCGACCCGACCCGGGCTGCGGTCCCGAGAAGACACGGCGACGTTGCAATCCGAAGCTTAACGTCTGGAGGACAAACTGGATGACACACCCTGTTAGCGGCAGACTTGCGCTGGCCTCGTTCGCCATCGCCGCATCGCTGAGCATGCACGCTTCTGCCCAGGGCAAGGCCGGTGAGGCAGCTGATTTCCCCAGCCGGTCGGTCCGCATCATCGTGGGCTTCCCGCCCGGCGGCGCGACCGACATCCTCGCTCGGGTGGCCGGACAGCACCTGAGCGAGCGCTGGGGGCAGACATTCGTCATAGACAACCGGCCCGGTGCCGGCGGCAACATCGGGGCCGAACTCGCGGCGCGCGCGAATGCGGACGGCTACACGATGATGATGACCACGGCCGGCGTGTCGGGCATCAACCCCACGCTCTACAAGAAGCTCGCCTGGAGCCCGAAGAATTTCGAGGCGGTGGTGGCGGTCGGCCAGACGCCGAACGTGTTCGTGGTCAATGCCAGTTCGCCGCACCGGACGCTGAAGGAACTCATCTCGGCCGCGAAGGCCAGCCCGGGCAAGGTCGTGTTCGGCGCGCCCGGCATCGGCACCACCGGCCACCTGTCCGGAGAACTGTTCAAGACCATGGCCGGCGTCGACCTCACCTTCGCCGCGTTCAAGGGCAGCGCGATGGTGCTGTCCGACCTGCTGACCGCCACCGGCATCACGATCGCGATCGACAACCTGCCGCCGTACGTGCCGCAGATCAGGGCCGGCAAGCTGCGCGCCCTCGCGGTGGGCACGCCGAAGCGCACCAGCATCCTGGCCGACGTCCCGACGGTGGAAGAGGCCGGCCTGCCGGGCTACCTGTCCTACGCCTGGTTCGGACTGCTCACGCCGCGCGGCACGCCGAAGGCGGTGATCGACAAGGTCAATGCCGAGACGAACAGGATGCTGGCGATGCCGGCCACGCAGGCGCGGCTGGCCGACCTCAGCATAGAGCCGATGGGCGGCTCGCCGGCGGACTTCAACAAGCTGATCGATTC
This sequence comes from Burkholderiales bacterium, assembly GCA_019751575.1. GTDB lineage: Bacteria > Pseudomonadota > Gammaproteobacteria > Burkholderiales > CAIKXV01 > CAIKXV01. The sequence continues at coordinate 7,111 of JAIENF010000682.1, read as the reverse complement.
CGAGCTGAAGCGCTGGAGCGAAGTCGTGCGCAGGTCCGGCGCCAATGCAGACTGACCACCGATGATCCAGGACGCCGAAACGCTGGGGTTGCTGCTCGAATCGATCCGCCGCTTCGTCCGCGAGCGGCTGATCCCGGCCGAGGCCGAAGTCACCGATACCGATGCGATGCCCGAGGCCATCGTGCGCGAGATGCGCGAGATGGGCCTGTTCGGCTATGCGCTGCCGAGGGAATACGGCGGCCTCGGGCTGACCACCGAAGAGCAGATGTTCGTATCGTTCGAGCTCTGCTACGCGTCGCCGGTGTTCCGTTCGTATGTCGGCACCAACAACGGCATCGGCGGCATGGGCATCGTGATCGACGGCACGCCCGCCCAGAAAGACCGCTACCTGCGGCGGCTGGCCGCGGGCGAGATCATCGGCAGCTTCGCCCTGACCGAGCCGGACAACGGCTCGGACGCCGGCGGGCTGAAGACCTTCGCCCGGCGCGACGGCGACCATTTCGTGATCAACGGCACCAAGCGCTACATCACCAACGCGCCCGAGGCGTCGATCTTCACGCTGATGGCGCGCACCGATGCGTCGCAGAAGGGGGCGTCCGGCGTCAGTGCGTTCATCATCGAGCGCGGCACGCCCGGGCTCACCACGGCGGCCCCCGACCGCAAGATGGGCCAGCGCGGCTCGCATACCTCGGACGTGATCCTGCAGGACGTGCGGGTGCCGGCCAGCGCGCTGATCGGCGGCGTCGAAGGGCAGGGCTTCAAGACCGCGATGAAGGTGCTCGACCGGGCGCGGCTCAACATCGCCGCGGTCTGCGTCGGCGTCGCGCAGCGCATGCTCGACGAGACGCTGGCCTATGCGATGGACCGCCAGCAGTTCGGCCAGCCGATCGCCGAGTTCCAGCTGGTGCAGGCGATGCTCGCCGATTCGAAGACCGAGATCTATGCCGCGCGCTGCATGACGCTCGACGCCGCGCGCCAGGCCGACGATGGCGCGAACATCGCCACCGAGGCCTCGTGCGCGAAGCTGTTCGCCTCCGAGATGTGCTCGCGCGTGGCCGACCGCTGCGTGCAGGTGCATGGCGGCGCCGGCTACATGCAGGAGTATCCGATCGAACGGCTCTACCGCGACGTGCGGCTGTTCCGCATCTTCGAAGGCACCAGCCAGATCCAGCAGCTGGTGATCGCGCGGAACATGATCCGCGCGGCACGCCGCTGAACGCCATCCACGCCACCCTCGCAATCCGAACCACCATACCCCGGGGAAACTCTCGATGAACGTGAAGTCGACCGTACGCAACTCTCGCATCGCTCGCCGCGCCGCGCTGGCGGCACTGGCCGGCGCGCTGCCGCTGGCCGCCGCCCTGCCGGTGGCCGCACAGCAGTACCCGTCCAAGCCGATCCGCATCATCGTGCCGTTCGGGGCCGGCGGATCCGCCGACACCATGGCGCGGCTGGTCGGACAGCGCTTCACCGAGAGCTGGGGGCAGGGCGTGGTGGTCGAGAACCGCACCGGTGCCGCCGGGATGATCGGTGCCGAGGCCGTCGCCCGCGCACAGCCCGACGGCTACACGTTGATGGTCACCTCGGGCGCGTTCTCGTCGACCCCGGCGCTGAACACGAAGGTCTCGGTCGACGTGTTCAAGGACTTCACCCCGGTGGTGAACATCTCGAACACGGCGACCATCATCAATGTGCATCCGTCGCTGCCGGTGAAGAGCATCAAGGAACTGGTCGCGTTCACGAAGAAGCGCCCGAACCAGGTCGGCTATGCCACCGCCGGCGTGGGCAGCACCGGCCACCTCGCCACCGAACTGTTCCTGGCGATGACCGAGACCCAGATGGTGCACGTGCCGTACAAGGCAAACCCGATCGCGGTGATCGACGTGATCTCGGGCAACGTGCCGGTGATGTTCGACCTGGTGCTGACCGGGGCGCCGCATGTGCGCTCGGGCAAGCTGCGCGCGCTGGCCGTCACCTCGGCCCAGCGCCTGCCGCTGCTGCCCGACGTGCCGACGATCACCGAGGCCGGCCTGCCGGCGTTCGACGCGAACGTCTGGCTGGGCATGCTCGGGCCGGCCGGCCTGCCGCGTGACATCGTGATGCGCCTGAACACCGAAGTGAACCGCATCGTGAAGCTGCCCGAGATCGTCAAGCGCTTCAACGAACTGGGCGTCGAGCCGGCCGGCGGCACGCCGGAGGCGTTCGCCACCCTGCACCGGAACGACTTCCTGAAGTGGCAGAAGGTGGTCAGGGATGCGAAGATCAAGCTCGACTGACCACTGACGGAGCAGGCGATGGATATGCGCATCGGATGGCAGGGCACCACGCTGGCGCTGGTCGCGGCGGCGTCGGTCGCAGTGCCCGTCCAGGCCCAGGCCCAGAAGGCCTGGCCCGATCGCCCGGTGCGGATGGTGGTTGCATTCGGGGCCGGCGGCTCGTCGGATACCGTCGCACGCACCCTCGCCCTGAAGCTCGGCGAGAGCTGGGGGCAGTCGGTGGTGGTCGAGAACCGCTCCGGCGCCACCGGCACCATCGCCGCCGACATCGTGGCGCGTGCACCGGGTGATGGCCACACGATGCTGTTCACCTCGGCGCTGTCGACCGCGGCCGCGCTGTACACGAAGCTGCCGTTCGACTGGCAGCGGGACATCGCCCCGATCGTGCAGACCACCGCCGTGTCGCAGGTGCTGTACGTGCACCCGTCGTTGCCGGTGAAGACGGTGAAGGACCTGGTCGCGTTCGCGCAGAAGCGTCCGGGCGAACTCGGTTACGCCAGCTCCGGCATCGGCTCGGTCGCGCATCTCTCGGGCGCGAGCCTGGGCATCGCCAGCGGCCTGCAGCTGATCCACGTGCCGTACAAGTCGAACGGACTGGGCTCGATCGACGTGATGGCGGGCCATGTGCCGATCATGTTCGACCAGATCTCGACGGCCGTGCCGCACATCAAGGCGGGCAAGGTGCGTGCATTGGCCGTCACCTCGGCCAGCCGGGCACCCAACCTGCCCGACGTGCCGACGATGGTCGAGGCGGGCTACAAGGATTTCGTGACCACCGTCTGGCACGGCCTGATGGGGCCGGGCAGCCTGCAGAAGGACGCGTTGTTGCGGATCAATGCCGAGGTCAACCGGGTGCTGAAGCTCGCCGACGTGCGCGAACGGCTCACCGGCCTCGGCCTGGAGATCATCGGCGGCTCGCCCGAAGCGTTCGCCGCCGAGATGAAGAGAGACCATGCCTGGGCGTCGCGCACCATCAAGGCGGCCGGCATCAAGGCGGAGTGAGGCATCGATGAGACCGACCGCGGGTGCAACGACCGTTCCGGTTTTCTCCATCATCGCGGCGGCCGCTGCGCTCGGCACCCTGGCGAGCCAGCCGGTGCAGGCACAGAAAGCGTGGCCCGAGAAGCCGGTGCGCATCATCGTGCCGTTCGGCGCAGGCGGTGCCGCCGACACCATGGCGAGGCTGCTCGTGCCGACGCTGCAGGAAGGCCTCGGCCAGCCGATCATCGTCGAGGTCCGCTCCGGTGCCACCGGCGCGATCGGCGCCGAACATGTCGCGCGCTCTGCACCGGACGGCTACACGCTGCTGCTGACCTCGGGCGCGTTTGCCACCTCGCCGGCGCTGAATGCCAGCCTGCCCTACGATATCTTCCGCGACTTCACGCCGATCGTCGGCGCATCCAATGCGCCGCAGGTGCTGGTGGTGCACCCGTCGCTGCCGGTGAAGTCGGTGAAGGACCTCGTCGCCTTCGCCAAGGCCCGGCCGGGCGAAGTGGGCTGGGCGACCGCCGGCGTCGCATCCGCCGGACACATCTTCGGCGCGTACTTCGCCTCGCTCGTCGGCATCTCGTTGAACCATGTGCCGTACAAGTCGAACCCGGCGGCCGCGGCCGACGTCATGGGCGGCCATGTGCCGATGATGTTCGACCCGCTGTCGACGTCTTCATCGCATATCCGCGCCGGCAAGGTACGCGCACTGGCCATCACCTCGCCCAAGCGCCACCCGCTGCTGCCCGAAGTGCCGACGATGGCCGAGGTGGGCTTCCCGGCGTTCACCACCAGCATCTGGCTGGGCCTGCTCGGCCCGGCGAAGCTGCCGCGCGAGATCGTCGACCGGGTCAATGCCGAAGTGAACCGCTACCTCGCCACCCCGGCTGCGAAAGAGCGCTTCACCCAGCTCGGCGTCGAGGCCTTCGGCGGTTCGCCCGAGGCACTGACGGCGCGGATGAAGGCAGACCTGGCCGTGGCGCAGAAGACCGTGCAGGTGGCGGGCATCAAGCTGCAATGACGTAACAGGTGAAGTGAGCCCAGGCATGGGCGCCGCGAGCCATCGAGGCGCCGGCATCAATCGGAGTGAGAGACAGATGAGATCCAGCGCAGCAGATTCGAAGACACGTTCAATCCTCGCAGCGGCCGCAGGCACGTTCGCAGCCCTGGGCACCCTGGCCAGCCAGCCGGTGCAGGCGCAGAAGGCCTGGCCCGAGAAGCCGCTGCGCATCGTGGTGCCGTTCGGTGCCGGTGGCTCGGCCGACACCATGGCGCGGCTGATCATCCCGACGCTGCAGGAAGGCCTCGGCCAGCCGGTCATCGTCGAGATCCGCTCCGGCGCCACCGGCTCGATCGGCGCCGACTATGTCGCGCGCTCGGCTCCGGACGGCTACACGCTGCTGCTGACCTCGGGCGCGTTCGCGATGTCCCCGGCACTGGCCACCAAGCTGCCCTATGACATCTTCCGCGACTTCACGCCGATCGTCGGTGCATCCAATGCGCCGCAGGTGCTGGTGGTGCATCCGTCGGTGCCGGTGAAGACGGTGAAGGATCTCGTCGCGTTCGCGAAGCAGCGCCCGGGCGAACTGGGCTGGGCGACGGCCGGCATCGGATCGACCGGCCACATGGCGGGTGCCTACTTCGCCGGGCTGATGGGCATCTCGCTCAACCATGTGCCGTACAAGTCGAACCCGGCCGCCGGCGCCGACGTGATCGGCGGCCATGTGCCGATCATGTTCGACCAGCTGTCGACCGCTTCGCCGCACATCCGCGCCGGCAAGTTCCGTGCGCTGGCGATCACCTCGCCCAAGCGCCATCCGCTGCTGCCGGAAGTGCCGACGATGGGGGAAGTCGGCTTCCCCGCGTTCACCACCAGCATCTGGCTCGGCCTGCTCGGCCCGGCGAAGCTGCCGCGCGACATCGTCGACCGCATCAACGGCGAAGTGAACCGCTACCTGGCCACCCCGGCCGCGAAGGAGCGTTTCACCCAGCTCGGCCTGGACATCTTCGGCGGCTCGCCCGAGGCACTGGGCGCGCGCATGAAGTCGGACCTGGCGGCGGCGCAGAAGACGGTGCAGATCGCGGGCATCAAGCCGCAGTAACGCATCGCAAGGGACGGTTCCGGCCGGCGACCCGCCGCACCGTCCCTTCCATCATTGCCCCGTCGCCGCGTTTTGCGGCGCGTGTCCAACGGGGTGATACATGTGGAAGTCCGTCCTGCGCGGGTGGCGCCGTCTTCGCCGGCCGCTCGATGAGCCGCCGGCGTCGGCGCCGCTGAACGCGTTCGAGCGTGCGCGGGTCGAGTGGTTCGAGCGCTATGGCTGCGCGGTGGTGGATCGCAACCGGCTGTTCGTCGGCTGGGTGTTGACCACCCTCGCCCTGCTGGCGGCCTGCATCGCGCTGGCGGTGCTGATGCCGCTGAAGACGGTGGAGCCCTACGTCGTGCGCGTCGCGGACAACGGACTCGCGATCGCCGATCGCGCGGCGGCGCAGCGCTACCGGCCCGGCCGCGCCGAGCGGACCTACTTCGTCTCGCGCTGGGTGCAGCAACTGCTCACCGTCGATCCCTACCTCACCGAGCGGCAACTGGCCGAGGCTTACCGGATGACCTCCGGCCTCGCTACCCAGCAGATGCTCGACTGGATGAAGGCCGATCGGCCGATCGAGCGGTTGCGCAAGGATCCAGGCCTCAGCCGCTCGGTGGCGATCGTGACGGTCGCGCCGCTGGACGATGCAGTGATGCAGGTGCGGGTGCGCGCGGAGACGCGGTCGCTCGGCGCAGCCATTCAGTCGCGCATGCTGCAGGTCACGGTGCATTACGCGATCGTGCCACCGAAGACCGAGGCCGAGATCATCCAGAATCCGATCGGGCTCTACGTGACGCGCTTCAATGTCGCCGAGGAGCTGTCGTGACCGGCGCCGCGGCGTACCGGCTCGCCTGCGCGATCGCGGCTGTCCTCGCGCTCATGGGCTCCGGTGCCGGGCTGGCTGGCGCCCAGCAGGCACCGGTGCCGATGCCGCAGGACACCCGGCTGGTCGTGTTTCGCTACGACCCGAACGAATCCTACCTCCTGCTCACTCGCCCGGGAGCGGTGACGCATATCGCCCTCGAGCCGGAAGAGTCGGTGCTGGTTTTGGCGCTTGGCGACACCGTCCAGTGGATCGTGCAGGACAAGGGGCCGAACGTGTTCGTGAAACCGATCCGGCCGGACCTCTACACGAGTGGCACCCTGGTCACCAACCGCCGCACCTACCAGCTCGGGTTGCGCAGTTCCCCCGAAGGCGGTGCCTGGTACCAGCGGGTGAGCTGGACCTTCCCGGAAATGATTGCGCTGGCGCGCGATGCGCGGCCCGTCGATGGTCGGGGGCGCGAGGCACGCGAGGCGCAGCCTGGCGCACGAGCGCGGCCGGGCGACAGGGAGCACGAAGAGCGCGATCCGATCGGCGGCATCCGGCTCGAGCGCCTGAACTTCGACTACCGCATCCACGGCCAGGCGGCCTTCCGCCCGACGCATGTGTTCGACGACGGACGGTTCACCTATATCCAGATGCCGGCCACGCTGCAGGAAATGCCTGCACTGTTCGTCGCCGGCGAAGCGGGCGAGGGTGAACTCGTCAACTACACCGTGCGCGGGCGGTTCCTCGTCGTCCAGCGGCTTGCCGACCGGTTCCTGCTGCGTCTCGGATCTTCACGGATGGAGCTGGAGCGCGGGCAACCGCTGGATCCGTCCGGGCGAAGGCGGGTCATCGCCGCGGATGGCCTGCACGAGGCCTCGCAATGAGCCTGCCGGGCGGCACGGACGACCGCGGCCGGTTCGGCATCGAGTCACTGCAGGACCCGGATGTGC
>JAIENF010000099.1 GCA_019751575.1 Burkholderiales bacterium | reverse complement strand
GCGGCATCGCTTCGATCTCCCCGGAGGCTGCCAGGCGCGCGACCTGCTGTTGCAGCGAGCGGGTCAGTTCATAGCTCTGGCGTGCCGCGTTCACCGGGAACGAGTTGTACTTGAATGGATTGAACTCGGGCAGGATGTCCATCCATGCAGCCTTGGCGAACGCCGGCAGCACCGCCGGCAGGCCGGCAAGGCCGGAAAATCGTGCGAACTCGGTGATGCCGATCATCGGCGAGACCAGGACGATCCTGTCCGCCCGGGGCAGGGACGGATCTTCCAGTGCATCGGCTGCAAGCTTGATCGAAAGCGCGCCGCCGTTCGAGTAGCCGACCAGGTGCAGCGGCCGGGCCGGGCCGGCCCGCCGGCGTCCTTCGCGCATCGCCAGGCGCGCCGCGGCCAGCCAGTCTGGCCAGTCCACGCGGGTGAGGGCGCCGGGCACGGTGCCGTGCGCAGGCATCCGGATGGCCAGCGCAACGAATCCGCGCGCCCGGTAGAGCTCCGCCAGGTGGCGCATGCTGTAGGGCGAATCGGTCAGCCCATGCAGCAGCACGGCCACGCCCGCGGGCTCGCCCGACGGCTCGAGCACGAAGGACCGGTTCCAGTCGCGGGTGAGGCGGGCAGGGTGGGCGGGACTTTCGGCTTCGTAGCGATTGAAACGCGTCTGCGGGCCGGCTGCCGCGGGACGCACATGCAGCCGACGATGGATGCGCTCGATCAGCGCGGATTCGGCTTCCAGGTAGCCTGCCCAGTCCATCCTGTCGAGGTTGCGCGCCTCGGATTCGCCGGCTGCCACGTGGTGCCAGGGCTCGAGCGACGGGCCGCGGTGCGACTCCCAGGCGCGCGTGGCGAGCAGGGTCAGCAGGACCGCGGCCACCAGCAGCGCGGGCCATTTGAGGGAGGTCAGGCCGCTGCGCAGGAGATCGCGCAACCGGCGCAGCAGTCGGCGCAGCATGCCGGCAGCTTAACAGCTGGCGGTGATAAGCTTTCGCCATGGTCCAGATCGTTTCTGCACAGCCACCCGACAGCGAACTGGCGGCGGTACGCCACGCCCCCCATTCCATCGAAGCCGAGCAGTCGGTGCTTGGCGGCCTGCTGCTCGACAACAATGCATGGGAGCGCATCGCCGACCTGCTCGGAGAGGGCGATTTCTACAGCGCCGACCATCGCACCATCTACAAGCACCTGGTGAAGCTGGTCGACGAGTCGCGTCCGGCGGACGTGATCACCGTCGCCGAAAGCCTCGAGCGCAATGGCGACCTGGCCAAGGTCGGTGGGCTGCCCTACCTGTCGGCGCTGGCCAACAACGTGCCGACCGCGGCCAACATCCGGCGCTACGCCGAGATCGTGCGCGAACGGTCGTTGATGCGCGAACTGGCGCGGGTCGGCACCGAGATCGCCGAATCGGCCTACGCGCCAACCGGGCGGGCGGCCAAGGTGCTGCTGGACGAGGCCGAGGCGAAGGTGCTGGCGATCGCCGAGGCCGGCAAGCGGACTTCCCAGGGCTTCCTCGACCTCAATGCGCTGGTAGCCGAGGTAGTCGAGCGTATCGACCTGCTGCATGCGCGCGGCGACAGCAGCGACGTGACCGGCGTGCCGACCGGGTTCACCGACCTCGACCGCGACACGTCGGGGATGCAGGCCGGCGACCTGATCATCGTCGCCGGACGTCCCAGCATGGGCAAGACCGCGCTCGCGCTGAACATGGCCGAGCACGTGGCGCTGGTCGAGAAGCTGCCGGTGGTGATCTTCAGCATGGAGATGTCCGGCACGCAGCTCGTGATGCGCCTGATCGGTTCTTCCGGCCGGCTCGACCAGCAGCGGCTGCGCAGCGGCCGGCTCGAGGATTCCGACTGGCCGCGGCTGACCAGCGCGATCGGCGCGCTGACCCAGGCGCCGATCCTGATCGACGAGACCGGGGCGCTGACCGCGCTCGAACTGCGTTCGCGTGCACGCCGCGCGGCGCGAAGCTTCGGCGGCCGCCTCGGGCTGATCGTGATCGACTACCTGCAGCTGATGAGTTCCAGCGGCAGCGAGAACCGCGCCACCGAGATCTCCGAGATCTCGCGCGGGCTCAAGGCGCTGGCGAAGGAACTGCAGGTGCCGGTGGTCGCGCTGTCGCAGCTCAACCGCAGCCTCGAGCAGCGGCCGAACAAGCGGCCGGTGATGTCGGACCTGAGGGAATGCGTCACCGGCGACACGCTCGTGCTGTGCACCGACGGCAGGCGCGTGCCGATCCGCGACCTGGTCGGCGCGACGCCCGAGGTATGGGCGGTCGACGAGGCGCAGCGGATCGTCCCGGCCCGGTCGGATGCGGTGTGGTGCGTCGGCGACAAGCCGGTGTTCGACGTGCACACGGCGAGCGGGCGCCGCCTGCGAGCGACCGGTGGCCACCGCGTGCTGACCGGAGACGGGTGGCGGACGGTAGATGCCCTGCAGGCCGGCAGCCGCGTGGCGCTCGCGCGCGGCGTGCCGGCACCGAACGTACCGATCGAATGGCCAGACCACCACGTGGTCCTGCTCGGCCATCTCGTGGGCGACGGAAGCTACCTGCCGCACCAGCCGCTGCGCTACACCACCGCCAGCGAGGACAACAGCCAGGCAGTCACTGAGGCAGCGCTCGCCTTCGGTGCGCGTGTATCCCGGCATGCCAGCCGAGGCGCATGGCACCAGCTGGTCATCGCCGGCAACGGCAACCGCTGGCATCCGGCCGGCGTGGGGCGCTGGTTGCGCGAGCTGGGCCTGTTCGGGCAGCGTTCGCACGACAAGCACCTGCCATCGGAGGTGTTCTCGTTCGGCGACCGGCAGGTCGGCCTGCTGCTGCGCCACCTGTGGGCCACGGACGGCTGCATCTCGCTGCGCAGCCCCGGGCAGAAGGGCGCGGCCAGGGTCTACTTCGCCTCATGCAGCGAGCGCCTCGCCCGGGACGTGGCGGCGCTGCTGCTCCGGCTGGGCATCGTCGCGCGCCTGCGCAAGGTCGTGCAGCGAAGCGGGCGACCGGTGTTCAACGTGGATGTCTCGGGCGGTGCCCAGCAGCGCCTGTTCCTCGACCGGGTCGGCGCGTTCGGGCCGCGGGTGGCGCCGGCGCAGGCGCTCGGTGCAAGGCTGTCGTCTGCAGCCGCAAACACGAACGTCGATACGCTTCCGATCGAGGTGTTCGGACAGGTGAGAACCGCGATGCGGGCACGGGGCGTCACGCAACGCGGGATGGCCATCATGCGCGGCACCTCGTATGGCGGCAGTTCGCACTTCCGCTTTGCGCCGTCGAGGGCGGTGGTTGCCGACTATGCCAGGCGCCTCGGTGACGACGATCTTGCGCGAGCGGCCTCGAGCGACCTGTTCTGGGATACGGTGGTGGCGATCGAGCCGGCAGGCGAGGAAGCGGTCTATGACGTCACCGTCCCGGGGCCGGCGTCATGGCTGGCAGACGGGCTGGTCAGCCACAACTCGGGCGCGATCGAGCAGGATGCAGACGTCATCCTGTTCATCTACCGCGACGAAGTCTACAACCCCGACTCCGCCGACAAGGGCACGGCCGAACTGATCATCGGCAAGCAGCGTAACGGCCCGATCGGCACGGTGAAGCTCACCTTCCTCGGCAAGCACACCAAGTTCGAGAATTTCGCGCCGGTGCCCGGGCGGTTCTGAGGCCCTCGGCCTACAGCCGCTCTCCCGCGAAGTCGGCCAGCCGCGAGCGTTCGCCGCGCGCGAGCGTCACATGCCCGCCGTGTGCCCAGCCTTTCATCCGGTCGACCACGTAGCTCAGGCCGGAACTGCCTTCGGTCAGGTAAGGCGTGTCTATCTGCGCGATGTTGCCCAGGCAGACGACCTTGGTGCCCGGCCCGGCCCGGGTGATCAGCGTCTTCATCTGCTTCGGCGTGAGGTTCTGCGCCTCGTCGATGATCAGGAACTTGTTGAGGAAGGTGCGCCCGCGCATGAAGTTCAGGGACTTCACCTTGATGCGCGAGCGGATCAGGTCGCGCGTCGCGGCGCGCCCCCAATCGCCGGCATCCTCGTCGGTCTTGTTCAGCACGTCGAGGTTGTCCTCGAGCGCGCCCATCCAGGGATTCATCTTTTCCTCCTCGGTGCCCGGCAGGAAGCCGATGTCCTCGCCGACCGGCACGGTCACCCGCGTCATGATGATCTCGGAGTAGAGCTTTTCCTCGAGCGTCTGTGCGAGGCCGGCGGCCAGGGTGAGCAGGGTCTTTCCGGTGCCCGCCTGGCCGAGCAGCGTGACGCAGTCGATGTCCGGGTTCATCAGCAGGTTGAGCGCGAAGTTCTGCTCGCGGTTGCGCGCCACGATGCCCCAGATGCTGTTCTTCTGGTGCGAGTAGTCGCGGATGGTCTGCAGGATCGCGGTCTTCCCCGACTGTTCCTTCACGATCGCATGGAAAGGCCGGTCGGCCTCCATCCAGACGAACTCGTTCACCGAGAACGCGGCGCACAGCGGCCCGCGCACCCGGTAGAAGGTGCTTCCGGCCTGCTGCCACGATTCCATCTCCTTGCCGTGCTTCTCCCAGAAGTCCGCCGGCAGTTCGCGCACGCCGGTGTACAGCAGGTCGGTGTCTTCCAGCACCTTGTCGTTGAAGTAGTCCTCGGCGGCGAGCCCCAGCGCGCGCGCCTTGATCCGCATGTTGATGTCCTTGCTGACCAGGATCACCTGCCGGCGCGTGTCGCGTTCCTGCAAGGCCTTCACCACGGCGAGGATCTGGTTGTCCGCCTTGCCGCTGGCGGGGATCGAGGTCGGCAGCGTCGTTTCCAGCGCCTCGGTCTGCAGCATCAGGTGGCCGGTCCCCTGGCGGATGCCGGCATCGGTCAGCGGGATGCCGGCACCGAGGTCGGCGCCGGGCGAACGCGCGATCACCTCCTCGAGGTAGCGGCTCGCCTGGCGCGCGTTGCGCGCCACCTCGGTCATGCCCTTCTTGTGGTCGTCGAGTTCCTCCAGCGTGATCATCGGCAGGAACACGTCGTGCTCCTCGAACCGGAACAGGCTGGTCGGGTCGTGCATCAGCACGTTGGTGTCGACCACGAACAGCCTGGTCGAATGCAGCCTGGTGACGCTGGTCTGTCCGGCCGGCCTGGTGCGCTGGATCATCGAGTCTCCCGGGGTGGGGGCAAGGAATGGAGGGCAGGAAACGACGCGCCCCCAGCGGCAAGGCCGTGGGGGCGCGGGGAAAACGATTTTTCTGCGGCAGGACGTCGGATCAAGATGGACGCCGGTTCGGCACGCAGCGACGGGCGCGGCAGGCATGCGTGCGGCCAGTGGGGTACGCTGTCATCGCGTGCGCGTCACCTTTTCCGGGACATCGTGGGGCAACCGTCCTTTCCGACCTGAGGATACAAACTCTACTTGAGCGTACCCACGAACGCCAGCACCTCGTCGACATGTCCAGGCACCTTCACGCCGCGCCATTCGCGTGCGACAGAGCCGTCGGCCGCGACCACGAACGTGCTGCGTTCGATGCCCCGGACCTGCTTGCCGTACATGTTCTTCATCTTCATCACGCCCCAGGCCGTGCAGGCGGTCTCGTCCGGATCGGAGAGCAGGTCGAACGGCAGGCCGAGCTTCTCGCGGAACGAGGCATGCGACTTCAGGCTGTCCCGCGAGACGCCCACCAGGACGGCGCCGGCCCTGGTGAAGGCCTTGAAGTGGTCGCGGAAGCCGGCGGCTTCGGTGGTGCAGCCGGGCGTATTGTCCTTCGGATAGAAGAACACCACCACCGGTGCGCCGCGCGCGGCGGACAGGTCGAAGGTCGTGCCATCGGTCGATGGCAGCTTGAGCGCGGGGGCTGGGGTCGTGGGCATCGTGTCTCCTCGTGTGCAGGGGATGTCTGAGGGGATGATCATGAAGGATGGCCGGCCAACGTTACAACGGCGGTATCCGAACCAGCGTCGGACGACGCGCGTTCAGGCTGCGCCGGCCGTTCGTGCAGGCGGCACGTGCTGGGCGATCACCGCGCGGTCGCGCGTCCAGCGGTAGTCCGCCGCCGGTGCGTGCGGCGACAGAAAGGCCGGGCCCTGCAGTGCCACCGCGCCGCTGCGGCCCGGTACCTCGCCGAAGACGACCTCGTGGTGCGGCAACTGTTCGAGCTCGAGGCCATCGCAGAAATCGCGCAGTGACAGCAATTCGTAGCCCTGCGCCTTCCAGCCCGCCAGCAGTGTCTCGAACACCGGGGCCAGCTTCCGACCCTCGAGCCCGGCCCTCAGCGTGTAGACATGGCCGGTGGCGGCCTGCTGCACGGCTGTCATCTCGAGCAGGCGGTCGGCGACCGTGTCGACCGTAGCGCCGTCATGGCCGACCAGTTCATCGAGCGTGGGCAGGGTGGTCGGGATCTGCGGGCAGGCAATCAGTTCGGCGTTGTAGGTGGGCAGGAACGGACAGGTGCCGCGCGTGTCGGAGCTGTAGCCGAAGGACATGCGCTGCGTGTTGCGCAGCGCGTGCAGGTTCATCTGCCACCCGGCCGCACCATGGGCGCGAGCGCGGACGCCGAACACTTCCTCGAAGCGGTCGTAGGCCAGTTGCATCTCGGCCCGGGTCCATGCTTCATCGGCCTGCGCGAGCCGGTCATGCCATCGAGCCGGGTCCCAGGCGTGGATGCCGCATTCGAAGCCCGCGTCGCGAACCGCCCGCATCTGCTCCGGGCAGCGCCCGCCGATGTCCGGGCCCGGCAGCAGCGTGCCGTAGAGCAGGGCGGGCAGCCGGTGCTGGTCGAGCAACGGGATCCGCGACGCCTTCTGCGCGGAGCCGCGGCGGAGCAGGCGCCGGAGCGAACGCCCGGTGTGGTCGGGACCCAGGCTGAACAGGAACGTCGCACCGGCGCCCTCGCGCCGGAGCAGTTCGACCAGCCGCGGCACGCCTTCACGGGTTCCGTCGAACGTGTCCACGTCCACCTTCAGCGCGAGCTTCATGCGCAGGCGGATACCAGCGACAGCGCGGCAGCGCGCACCGAGGCCGCGTCCACGCCAGCCAGTTCGATCACCGGTGCGTCGAGGTGGCCGCTGTAGTTGCGGAACATGGAACGGTCGTAGGCCTGGTCATAGTGCTGTTCGAGCAGCGTCGACACGAAGCGGTCCCACTGGCCGGCGTCGACCAGTGCCCGCCAGTGCGCGAGCGTCTCCCCGGAATGCAGTCCGCGCAGGCATTCCAGGCGGTCCAGCAGGCGCGGGGCATCCTTCACCAGGTGGTCATACTCGTCGAGCAGCAGCTGGGTGCGCGTGGCCACGGAAGCCTCGACGCGCAGCGTCGGCGCCTCCCGCATCCTGGCGATCAGGGCATCCGGCACGTGAAGCACCCCGACGCGCTTGCTCTCGGCTTCGACGAACACCGGCCGTGCCGGATCGTAGCCGCGCAACGCCTGCCAGAGCATCGACTCGAACAGCTTCTGCGATGGCTGGGGTTCATCCGGCAGGTCGCCGAGCACCGAGCCACGATGGCTCGCCAGGGCTTCCAGGTCGAGCACCTGTTCGCCCAGCGCCTGCAGTTCGCGCAGCAGCCGGCTCTTCCCGCAGCCGGTGCGGCCACACACGACGCGGAACGACAGCGCGCCGGGCAGGACGTCCAGGTCGTCGATCACGCGGCGGCGATAGGCGCGGTATCCCCCCTCGAGCTGCCCGGCGCGCCAGCCGATCTCGCGCAGCACATGGACGAAGGAACGGCTGCGCTGTCCGCCGCGCCAGCAGTACACCAGCGGCGTCCACTTCCGCGGCCGGTCGGCAAACACGGTCTCGACATGCTGAGCGATGTTGCGTGCGGCAAGTGCACCGCCCACCCGGCGTGCTTCGAAGGGGCCCTGCTGCTTGTACATCGTGCCCACCCGGGCGCGCTGTTCGTCGTCGAGGACCGGACAGTTTATCGCCCCGGGCATGTGGTCTTCGGCGAACTCCGCAGGCGAGCGCACATCGATCAACGCGTCGAATTGCGCCGGATCGGCAAGTGCGGAGACAGTCGTGCTGACGGGATCGTTCACGGAGGACGGACGCGGCGGCGGGGGCAACCGCCTGGGCGCGGAGTGTACACTCCGCACGATACGCTTGGCATCCGGCGCCGCACGTGCCACCGGTGCGAGCCGACCCGCCAGCAGACCCGCCAGCAGACCCGCGAACAGGATAGACCCCGATGTCCGAAACCGTCCCCAGCCCTTCAGCGAAGGTCGATGCCGAATCGGCGATCGCCGCCCGCCCCGTCCGCCTGAGCGAGCTGTCCCACGGCGGTGGGTGAGGCTGCAAACTCACGCCGGCGGTGCTGAGCGAAATCCTGGCCGCGTCGCCTGCGACAGCAGCGATCACGCGCGCCTTCCCCGACCTGATGGTCGGCCGAGAGTCGAGCGACGATGCGGCGGTGTACCGGCTGAACGACAGCCAGGCGCTGATCGCGACCACCGACTTCTTCATGCCGATCGTCGACGATCCGTTCGACTTCGGCCGGATCGCCGCGACCAACGCGATCTCGGACGTCTATGCGATGGGCGGCACGCCGATCATGGCGCTGGCCCTGGTCGCCATGCCGGTGGCGAAGATCGGCGCCGCGGCGGTGCAGCGCATCCTCGCCGGCGGCGAGGCAGTCTGTGCCGCCGCAGGCATCCCGATCGCCGGCGGGCACAGCATCGATTCGGTCGAGCCGATCTACGGGCTGGTCGTCCTCGGGCTGGTGCATCCTTCGCGGGTGAAGCGCAACGATCGCGCGCGGGCCGGCGACGCGCTCGTGCTGGGCAAGGGCCTTGGCGTGGGCATCCTGAGCGCGGCGCTGAAGAAGCAGGTGCTGGGCGAGGCGGGCTATGCCCGGATGATCGCGAGCACCACCCAGCTCAACGCGATCGGCGCTGGCCTCGCCGCGCGCGACGAGGTGCATGCGTTGACCGACGTCACGGGCTTCGGCCTGCTCGGCCATGCGCTGGAAATGGCGCGCGGCGCGTCTCTGGTCGCCTGCATCGACTGGTCCTCTGTGCCCGTGCTGCCCGAGGCCGTGCCGTTCGCCGAACAGGGGATGGCGACCGGCGCCTCCGGCCGGAACTGGCAGAGCTACGGCGCTGACGTGACGTTGCCCGCCACGATGCCTGAATGGCAGCGCAACCTGTTGACCGACCCCCAGACGAGCGGTGGGCTGCTCGTCGCCTGCGAGGCATCGGCCGCAGACGGACTGGTCGCCGAGATGCGCGCGGCCGGGTTCGAGTTCGCGGCGAGGGTGGGCAGCCTGGACGCCCCTTCGGCGGTGCAGCCCGCCGGGCGGGTCGTCGTTCGCTAGCCAGCCGGCATCCTTCTGCGGACGTGGCGCCGCGCGCGCGCTCAGCGCGCCTTCAGTACATTGCTTATCTCGGGCCAGAGCGTCTCCAGCATGAGGGGCTGCGCGGCCACCGTGGGATGGATGCCGTCGGGCTGGAAGAAGTCGCGTTTCTCCGCGAACCGCTCGAGGATGAAGGGCACCAGCGGGGCCTTCGTGTTGCGTGCGGCCTCGACGAACACCAGGCGGAATTTCTCGCTGAAGGTCCGGCCATAATTCGGCGGAAGCCGGACACCGACCAGCAGCGGCCGGGCATTGACTTTCCGGCTCGCAGCAACCATGTACTCGAGGTTGGCGCGCGTGGTTTCCAGCGAAACGCCGCGAAGGCCGTCGTTGCCACCCAGGGCGATCACCACTGCCTGAGGACGGTGGCGGGCGAGTTCGGCGTCGATCCGGTTGCGGCCGCCCAGGGTGGTTTCCCCACTGATGCTTGCATTGACCACCCGCCAGCCGGGGTTCTCGGCCTTGAGGCGGCTTTCCATCAGGGCGACCCACCCGGAACCCTGCGGCAGGCCATACTCGGCGGACAGGCTGTCGCCGAACACCATCAGCACCGGTCCGGTGGCAGTCTGTGCATGGCCGGCTGCGGGGATCAGCAGCGCCAGGGCCAGCAGCACGGGCAGCAGGACCGAAGGCAGCACGCCGTATGGACGACAAAAGCGGATGGACGACGGAATGAAAGACGGCATGAGTGAGGACAAACGGCACGCTCCGGCATTGAAGGCTGACCATCTTACTAAACGGGTGACCACCGGAGAGTCTTCGCTGCTGATTCTGTCCAACGTGAGTTTCGAGATCGAGCCGGGCGCATCGGTGGCGGTGCTCGGTGCCTCGGGTTCCGGAAAGACCACGCTGCTCGGCCTGCTGGCTGGCCTGGACACGCCTTCGGAGGGCAGGGTCGAAGTGCATGGCGAGGACATCTTCCGGCAGGACGAAGACGGCCGCGCCGCGCTGCGCCAGCGGCTGATCGGCTTCGTGTTCCAGTCGTTCCAGCTGCTGCCCGCGCTGACGGCGCTCGAGAACGTGATGCTGCCGCTGGAACTCGCGGGCCGGCCCGATGCGCGCGAGCAGGCGCTGCCGCTGCTGGCCCGGGTCGGCCTTGCGGCACGCGTGAGCCACTACCCGAAGCAGTTGTCCGGTGGCGAGCAGCAACGGGTGGCACTGGCGCGTGCGTTCGTGACCCGTCCGAAGCTGCTGATGGCCGACGAACCGACCGGCAACCTCGATGCGGCCACCGGCAGCGACGTGATCGAACTGATGTTCGAGCTCAATCGCGAGCAGGGCACCACCCTGGTGCTGGTCACGCATGACGAACAGCTCGCCCGCCGCTGTGGCCGCCGGCTGCGCATCGCCGCCGGCGCGCTGGTGGCCGACGAATCCGATCCGGTCGCCGCCGCCGGCAGCGCGGTCGAGCCTGCCGCGGAAGTGCAGTCCGCATGAAGGGGGCGCTGGGAATGCTGGGGCTGTCGGCCCGCCTGGTGATGCGCGACTGGCGCGCCGGCGAGTTGCGCGTGCTGGTGGCCGCGCTGGTGATCGCGATCGCAGCGGTGACCAGTGTCGGCTTCTTTTCCGACCGGGTGCGGCTCGCGCTGATCGAACAGGCCAACGCGCTGCTCGGTGCCGACCTGATCGTGGTGTCCGATCGGGCGATCGAGCCGGCACTGCGGCAGG
>JAIENF010000021.1 GCA_019751575.1 Burkholderiales bacterium | reverse complement strand
CGGCCATACCGCCGCGACTACTTGTTGGCGAAGAAGCGCACCCCGTAGTTGCAGGGGTTGACCTTGCAGTCGGCCATGATCACGCGCAGCGTGAAGCGACCGGTCCATTTCGGACGGGCGTTGACGATCGGGATATCGTCGGTCGAGGTGTCCTGCGAGATCTCGTTGCCACGCTCGTCGAGCAGGATCAGGTCGAGGTCCCGGCAGTCGTTGTCGCACACCCCGTGGATACGGTAGTCGACTTCCTTCACCAGGAAGATCGTCCAGTCGGTGCGCTGCCCGTGGCGCAGCGATCCGGTGAGGTCGCGCGCGGCCTGCGCCATGTTGCGTTCGTCCATGCGGCCGCTCAGCCGCTGCAACTGCGAATCGATGGCGCTTTGCTGGGCAATCGCAGGTGCCATGCCGGCGGTGGCCAGGGCTGCGGCGGCGAGGGATCGGATCAGTGTTCTGGTACGCACGGAGGCCTCTTGTTGGGTCGTTGCCGGAAAGGGTCAGCCGGTCCGGCGCGGGGCGACGACCGCTGGTCGAAAACGTCGAAAACCGGCCGTCCACCCTTGCAGGGTGGATATCGGCACCTGCCGCGATTTCTTGAGCGGCCGGCACGCAGCGATCGACCGGGATCGCGCGCCGCACTGCCGCCTTTCCATCCCTGGGCGATCAGGTGCGGCCGAAACGAACGCAGAATCACTGTCCGTTACATTGCGAATATTTTGCAATATTCCGGACTGAATGTGTATGTCCGGCAAAGAACATTTTCGCGCCAGCGTCAATCCTGGCCGCCGTGCAACGGGGTGCGGGTGGCCGCGACAGGTCAGGCGGCGGAAGGTCCGCCGCGGGAACCGGGCACCCCGGCAAACAGCGCTTCCAGCCCGGCGCCGGTGTCGAGCAGCCAGGCATCGCGGCCGGTTCCGGCCGCGATCTGGAGGCTGGGCTGCGGCCGGTCAGCGCCGGCTGCGGAAGGCAACGGCAGGGCCAGCACCGGGTGTCCCGTGTGGTTGAACAGGCGTGTATTCCGTATCAGCAGGCCGGTGAATCCGAAGTCCTTGCCGCGGACCCGGACCTGCCGGGCATCGGCGGCCGGCGCCAGCACCGGGAGCGTGGGCGACAGCAGCAGGTCGACCGAATCCAGCAGGCGGTCCACGCGCGCACGCATGTCAGCCCTTGCCGCCATCGCCCGGCGGTACGATTCGACAGGCACGGCCGCGCCCGCTAGGAGCGTGCTGCTCACCAGGGCGGGCAGCTGCGCCAGGTCTCGCGGTTCGCGCAGCACCGCCGCCCAGGCCAGCGCCGCCTCGTGGCAGAACACGGTTTCGTGCACCTGTTCGAGCAGAGGATCGCCGGGCAGGTCCACCGGGACGACCTCTGCGCCGGCAGCGCGCAAGCGCTCGAGCACCCGCTCTACCGCAGCCGACACCCGGTGCTCGCTGGCGGCGACCAGCGTCCGCGCAACGCCGATGCGCAACTGTCCCCAGCGGCGGGCCTGCGGCGCCGCATGCGGACTGGCGTCAGCCGGCGGCACCCCCTCGGGATCCAGCACCGCCTGGATCCGGCGCGCCGTAGCGACATCGGCCGCGATCGGACCGACATGGTCGAGCGAGGCCACCAGCGTGCGCACGCCGGCGGCCGGTACCCGCCCCCAGGTCGGCTTGAAGCCGACCACGCCGCAACAGGCCGCCGGGATGCGGATGCTGCCGCCGGTATCCGTACCCAGCGCCGCCGGGACCCAGCCCGCCGCCACGGCAGCCGCCGAGCCGCCACTGGACCCGCCCACGGTGAGGCCCGGCCACCGCGGATGTCGCACCTGGGCCGTGCGAACGCCGAATCCGGCGTTGTCGGTGTGCCCGACGCCGATCACCACCGCGCCGGCTGCCTGCAGCCGGCGCACGGCTTCGGCAGGGACGTTCGGCCGCCAGCCTTCGAGCAACGAAAGGCCGCCGCAGCAGGACGCCGGTGGCGTGTCGATCAGGTCCTTCACGACCACCGGCATGCCGGCAAGGGGCAGCGCGGCGCGAGACTGCGCCGAAAGCGCGTCGATCCGTGCGGCAGCGGCAAGTGCAGACGCATCGAGGCGCTCGCTCAGCGCCCCGATCGGACCGTCCTCGATGCTGACGCGCCGCAACAGCGCCGCCATTGCCGCGGATACCGGACCGCAGGCCGCGGCACCGGCATCCGGCCCGGTCGGCATCGCCTCGCCCGCCTGACCCGGCTTCATCGGGACCTGCAATGCCGGTCGCGCAGCGGGTCGCCCAAAGGCTTCGGCTGGCCCCTGTCGATCTCGACGCTCGTACCGTTGACGAAGAATGCGAGCGGAGAAGCCGGGTCGGTGCAGAGGCTGGCGCCTTCCTCGACCTCGGCGATGCGCCCGGGCGGAAGGCTGCGCGGCGCGAGCTTGTCCGCCGCCGAATGTGACAGTTTCATGTCGCGCGCCAACGCCTTGTTCATGTCCTGGCCGGCGGCATTTGCTGCACCGGGGGCTATCTCCCGGCAGGATTCCTTGATAACGTCGTGGCCGATCAGATCGACCCCGCGCCCCCCTCCCTGCGCAACCATGATCGGCAGTGCATATCGCAGGCACCGGATGTAGTCCATGAAATTCAATTGCAGCGCCTGTTCCCCATCGGCCTCGCTGAGCGTCTCGATCGCGCCGCCCGGCCCCGATCCCGCGTCGTCCACGAGGACGTCGACCCGCGCGAGGGCGATCGCATTCCAGATGTCGATGCTGTCGCCGGTGGCAGACGCCTTCTTGCCGGAAAGTTGCAGGTCCATCGGTCTCTCCAGTGCGTGGGTTCGCGGCCGTGCTCGACCGGAAGCGCGCCTGCCGCCGCTGTGGCAGCAGGCCCGACCCACTCGCGAAGGAGGATGGCAGCGCCGCTGAGTTTCGGCACGACCCCGCCGCGCCAAAGTGACGCGCCTGTCAGGACCGGCAGGTGCAGACGGACGAATGGCTGCAAGCTCATCTCACCAAGGGACAAGGCTATACTGCCTTGTAAGAAGAATCAATTCGAAAGAAGAAGATGCCCACTCGAAAGACCGTTACCCCGTCTCGAGCGAATCCCCGCGCCGCTACCCAGAGGCCCAAGGAATTGCTCCCGCTCGCACCCGCAAAACGCATCCGCGGCACGGCCAGTTCGCGCAAGGTGCTGCAGGTGCTGACTTCGTTCACGCCTGACCGCCCGATCGTCACCGTCGACGCGATCGCCAAGAGCGTCAAGGTGCCGCTGTCGACGGCCTACCGGTACATCGCGCTGCTGCGCGAGGTGGGACTGGTGACCGACGACGGCCATGGTGGCTACCACCTGTCGCCCCGCATGGTCGAACTCGCGCGCGCTTCGCGTGCCGCCTTCAGCTTCATCGACGTGGCACTGCCGGTGATGGAGAAACTGCGCGACACCTCCGGCGAGACGGTGATCCTCGTCCGGCGCGTAGGCGATGCGGCGATCTGCATCGAGCGCGTGGAATCGATCCAGCGCGTCCGCCTGTCGTTCGATGTCGGCGCCTCCTTCCCGCTGCATCGGGGCGCCTCCCCCAAGCTGCTGCTGGCCCACATGGCCGACCGCGAGCGCAACGACTATCTTTCGCGCGCGCGGAAGATCGACCCGGACCTGCGTCGGCGTCCCGGTCCGTTCGCCGAAGAACTCGTAACCATCACGCGCCAGGGCTGGTCCGAGAGTTCGGAAGAGATCACCCCCGACATCTGGGCTGCGGCGGCACCGGTGGTCGAAGGCACGCGGCTCGCCGCCGCGCTTTCCGTGGCAGGCCCCGCGTTCCGGCTGACCGAGCGTCAACGTTCGCGGATCATCGCACTGACGCGCCGCGCCGCCGACGAGATCAGCGAGCAGCTGGTGGCCATCGGCCGCTGATTGCCGGCGATCGTTGACTGGGGCGATCGCGCGGCCCGGCAGCCTGGATCGGACCGGACGGAATGCCACGGGCCGGGGAAGCCTTTCCCGGCACGTGGCATTGCGGCATCCGCGTTGCCTGCGGATTGAACGTAGACTTCAGGCGGATTGACGCACCTCCCCGGTCCATGCAACGGCACCGGCCCTCCAAGGGATGCTTCACGCTCGATGAAAGCCGCCGCCTTCGACTACCTCGCTCCGCGCCGCCTCGACGAGGCGCTCGAGGCCCTGTCTCGGCATGGCGAAGACGCGAAGCTGCTTGCCGGCGGGCAGAGCCTTGCACCGTTGCTGGCGCTGCGCCTCGCCAGCCCGTCGGTGCTGATCGACCTCAACCGCGTGGATGGATTGTCCGACCTGTCGATCGCACCGGACGGCTCCGTCCGCGCCGGCGCGATGGTCCGAAGCCGCACGCTCGAGTGCTCGCCGGCGCTCGCCCGTGCACAACCGCTGCTCCATGCAGCCATGCCCTGGGTCGCGCATGTGCAGATCCGCAACCGCGGCACGCTCGGCGGCAGCCTCTCGCATGCCGATCCCTCGGCGGAATTGCCCGCGATCGCGGTCGCCTGTGACGCGACCATCGAGCTCCAGGGCCCCTGCGGCCTGCGTGAGGTGCAGGCCGGACGCTTCTTCCAGGGCATGTTCACGACTGCACTGGCTGCAGACGAGATCCTGGTCGGCGTGCGCTTCCCGGCCTGTCCGGCAGGACGCCGCCAGGGCTTTTCCGAGGTCGCCCGCAGGCATGGCGACTACGCGATGCTGGGCGTTGCCCTGACCGTGGATGTCGATGCCGGCGGTCGCGTGTCGGCGGCGCGCGTCGTGCTGTTCGGGGCTGCGGACATGCCGGTACGCGCGGGCGCGGTCGAGGCGGCGCTGCTCGGCGAACCGGCCGGCGCGGATCTCGCCCGACGGGTCGCCGGGCTTGCCACCGAGGGCCTCGACCCGAGATCCGACCACCAGGCGAGCGCGGCATATCGCTGCGAACTCGCGCGCGTGCTGGTGCGACGTACGCTCGAGAAGGCGCTGGCATCCACGGGAGCAGGCCGATGACCCATCCGATCCGCCTGATGGTGAATGGTGCCCCCGTCGAACGCAGGGTCGAACCGCGGATGACCCTCGCTGATTTCCTGCGCGAGTCGCTCGATCTCACCGGCACCCACCTCGGCTGCGAACACGGCGTGTGCGGCGCCTGCACCGTCCTGGTCGATGGTCGATCGGTACGCGGCTGCCTCATGTACGCGGTGCAGGCAGACGGTGCTTCGGTGGTCACGGTCGAAGGGCTGGCCGAGCGTTGCCCGGTGATGGGCACGGCGGTCGCACGCGGCGAGGCGACGCTGTCGGTGCTGCAGCAGGCATTCCACGAACACCATGCGCTTCAGTGCGGGTTCTGCACCCCCGGGCTGCTCACCACCGCCTTCGCGCTGCTGGCGGAGACCCCGGATCCGTCGCCCGATGAAGTCCGCCTCGCGATCTCCGGCAACCTGTGCCGGTGTACCGGCTACGTGCCGATCGTGGAGGCGATCCTCGACGCCGCGCGCCAGTTGCGTGCCGGGAAGGCCGGTTGAAGGCGCAGCCGGCAGGCGGGGCCTCCGCCGCCGCGGCCTGCGGGCCTCCACCACTCACCACCCGCGAGAACCACCTGCCATGCCGATCGACGTCCACGCCCACCATGTACCGCTCGACATCCTGGAGCCCCTGTCCGCCCGCGCCGCCGATTTCGGGGTGTCCGTGGTCGAAGCATCCCCGGGGTGCCAGTGCCTGCGCTTCGACCACGGACTGCAGGTGCGCCCGTTCTTCAGCAAGCTGGTCGAGCCGGTCGCGGACCGGCTGGCCAGCATGGACCGCACCGGCATCGACCGGCAGGTGCTGTCGATCTGGACCGACATCTTCGCCTATGCGCTGCCACACGCGCAGGGCGCCCGCTGGCACCGCCTGCTGAACGATTCGCTGGCCCGGATGTGCGCGCGCGAACCGGCGCGCTTCTCCTGGCTGGCCTCGGGCGCCCTGCCCGATGCGGCGGGTGCCGCGCGCGAACTCGAGCGCGCCGTGCGCGAAGACGGTGCGGTCGGCGGCGTGGTGGCCGCCAATGTCGAGGGCACCAACCTCGGCGACCTGGACCTCGACCCTTACTGGGCCTGCGCGCAGGCACTCGACGTACCGGTGTTCATCCATCCGACGGCCCCGTCGCCGAATCCGCGCACCGGGCGCCATGCCCTCAACCAGATCGTGCAATACACCTACGATACGACGCTGTGCGTCGGATCCCTCATCGGGTCAGGCGTGCTCGACCGCTTCCCGAAGCTGGAACTGATCCTGTCCCACGGCGGCGGTGCCATGCCCTGGCTGATCGGCCGGTTCGACTGCATGCATGGCCGGATGGACCGCAGGCAGCAGCAGGACGTCGCGGCCATGGCACCATCGTCGTACTTGACGCGGCTGTCCTACGACACGATCCTTCACGAACCTGCGGCCCTGCGCTACCTGATCGAACGCGTCGGCGCCGATCGGGTGGTCCTCGGCAGCGACGATTCATTCCCGCCAGCCGACCACGACCCGATGGCAACGCTGCGGGCGACCGGCATCGGCGCCCGCGAAATCGAAATGATCTCGGATGGCAACCCGCGCCGGCTTTTCCGCTTCTGACCGGCTGCGGCCACGACACCGCCGTCCCGACCGACCCCCACTACAGGCTAACGACAACGATGGAAATCAAAGGCGAACGAATCATCCCCGCGAAACGGCCGGTGGTATGGGCAGCGCTCAACGACCCGGGCGTCCTGCAGCGTTCGATCCCGGGCTGCGAGACGATCGAGAAGGTGTCGGACACCGAACTCAATGCCACGCTGACGCTGAAGGTCGGCCCGGTGAAGGCGAAGTTCAAGGGCAACGTGAAGCTGGTCGACCTGATGCCGCCGCAGCAGTACACCATCGTCGGCGAAGGCCAGGGTGGCGTCGCCGGCTTCGGCAAGATGAAGGCCACGGTCACGCTTGCCGAGGTCGACGGCGGCACGCAACTCAATTACCTCGCCGATGCGCAGGTCGGCGGCAAGCTGGCACAGGTCGGCTCGCGCCTGATCGAGGGCACCGCAACCAAGCTCGCCCAGGAGTTCTTCGACGCGTTCGAGAAGAACGTGGTGCCGACGGCTGGCGCAACCGGCGGCGAGGAAATCCTCCCGCCAGCCGAGGCATCGACGTCCGTGTCCGGGGAGCCCGGCACCACGGACGCAGCGCGACCGGCGACCGAAGCGGCGCCGGCACCGGTGGTGCCAGCTGCAAGCCAGGATCCGGTCGCGGCCGTCCCGAAATGGGCCTGGGCGGTCGGCGGTGCAGTGGCCCTGGTGGTTGCCATCATCCTGACCAACATGCGCGGCTGAGCCAGGCCGCACCCCGAACGCCCCCACCCTCCAGGAGCCTGCAATGCCTTTCGCGACCGCCGCCGACGGCGTCAAGCTGTACTTCGAAGAAGCCGGGACAGGTACGCCGATCGTGTTCGTGCACGAGTTCGGCGACAACTACCGCAGCTGGGAGCAGCAGGTCGGTTTCTTCTCGCGCCGCTATCGCTGCATCGTGTTCGCCGCGCGCGGCTACCCGCCTTCGGACATCCCCGCCGAGGTCGAACGCTATTCGCAGCGCCAGGCCTGCGATGACATCGCGGCAGTGATGGACCACCTCGGGCTCGCCAGGGCGCACATCGTCGGCATCTCGATGGGCGGTTACGCAACGGTGCACTTCGGGCTCAACCATGCGCAGCGCGCGCTGTCGCTCACCGCCGCGGCAGCCGGGTACGGCAGCGACAAGCAGTTCGAGGGCGAGATGCGCAGCCAGGCGGAAGTCGCCGCCGGGAGGTTCGAGACCCTCGGACCGGAGAAGTTCGCCGAGGTCTATGGCGAAGCTGCAGCGCGGGTGCAGTTCCAGAACAAGGATCCGCGCGGCTGGCGTGCATTCATCGAACGCCTGAAGCAGCACTCGAAGATCGGCGCCGCCGCGACGATGCGCGGCGTGCAGGCGAAGCGTCCTTCGCTGTACGACCTCGAGGACGGGCTGCGCAACATGCAGGTGCCGACGCTGCTGGTCGTCGGCGACGAGGACGACCACTGCATCCAGCCTGGCCTCTTCCTGAAGCGCATCCTTCCCGCCTGCGGACTGGTCGTGCTGCCCAAGACCGGGCACGCGGTGAACCTGGAAGAGCCGGCGCTGTTCAACCAGTTCGTCGCCGAGTTCCTGGCCCAGGTCGAGAACGACGCGTGGAAGGTACGCGATCCACGGGCGATCCCCGGGGCGCTGCTGAAGACCTGAAGCGGCTGCGGCGCGCTGCGGGTCGTGCCGCAGGCCGCCGCGGCGTTCACTGGCCCTTGATGCCGGTGTTCGCGATCACCTCGCGCCAGCGCTGGAGATCGGCCTTCATGAACGCCTGGAACTCGTCCGGCCCCATGCCCACCGGTTCGAGTCCCTGGGCGGCAAACTGCTGCTTCAGTTCGGGCGTCTCCATCGCAGCCAGCATGACCTTGTGCACCCGGTCGACGATCGGCCTGGGCGTACCCGCGGGTGCCATGATGCCGAACCAGGCGGTGAAGTCGAACCCCGGCAGCATCGATTCGGCCACCGTCGGAACCGCCGGCAGGCTGGACACTCGCCTGATCGAGGTCACCGCGACCGGGTGGATCTTTCCGCTGTAGATGTACGGGCGAAGCGCCGGGATCGCGTAGACCATCACCGGCAGGTGGCCGCCGACGAAGTCGGTGATCGCCTGCCCCTGCGCCCTGTACGGAACGTGGGTCATCTTCACGCCGGTACGCGACCAGAGGAATTCACCCGACAGATGGGTCGTGGTGCCGGTACCGGAACTGGTGTAGTTCATCGTCGGGTCGCGCCGGGCGAGCGCGACCAGGTCCTTCACGGACTTCACCGGCAGCGACGCATGCACGGCCAGCAGCCCCGGGGCATTGGTGATCAAGGTGATCGCCTGGAAGTCGCGCACCGGGTCGTACGGTACGCTGGCCATCATCAGCGTGCCGGTGCCATGGCTGGCGACCGTGCCGAGCACCAGCGTGTACCCGTCGGGCGCGGCGCGCGCGGCCTCGGCACCCCCGATCGTGCCGGCCGCACCGGGCCGATTGTCGATGGCCACGCCCTGCCCGAGTTCCCGGGACAGCTGGCTTCCGGCCAGCCGGGCGATGATGTCGGCGGTGGAGCCGGCACTGAACGGCACGATCAGCCGGATCGGGCGCGACGGCCAAGCCTGGGCGGACGCGTCCTCGCAGGTCGCGGCCAGGGGCAGGGCCGCGGCCGCCGCCAGCGCCGCGGCGGCGATGCGGGTCCGCCGCCACGAAAGGATGCGGGAATTCATTGCAGGCTCCACGAATGGGGGAAGCAGGGACTCAGGCCAGGCAGCGGCTGCGGGACGCAGCCGTCGGCGGCGCACCCGCCTCAGCGCGGCGGCTCGTACAACTCCACCTTGGTGCCATCCGGGTCCGCGACATAGATCGTGCGCCCGTAGATGCCGTCGTGCAGGTCCTGGAAGAAATGCACGCCGGCCGCACGAAGCCGCGCGGCCAGGCCTTCGACGTCATGCACGGTGAACGCCATGTGGTCGATCTGCAGCGGCTTGCCCGGGCCACCGGTGGTCAGTGCGATCCCCTGCAGGAAGGGCACGAACGGCCGGCCATCCGCCAGCGGCCTGGCCGGCCGGATGGTGAATCCGAGCAGGTCGACATAGAAACGCTTCGCCGCCTCGATGTCCGAGACCTGCATCAGCAGGTGGGCGAAGCCCAGCGTGCGCGGGATTTCGTCGCTGGCCATCAGTGGATGTCCGGTTCGTTCTCGGTGCCCAGGCGCCCCGCCCGGCCCCAGCTGTCCTTGGGCACGTCCTGGATGATCACGTGCAGGTGATCCGGCTTGCATCCGGCATGCACCACCATTGCATCGGTGATCGCAGCCACCAGCTTGCGCTTCTGCTCGGTGCTGCGGCCCGTCCACATCTGTACGGTGACTACTGGCATGGGAACTCCTGTAGGTTGTCTGTCGAAATCAGCCGGCCGGGCCGGATGCCGGGATCCGCATCAGGCGCCACCGCGCAGCACCTTCTCTATGCGCGGCCGCACGCCAGACCACTGGCTGGCGCCGACCGTGACCGGTGCGCGGCTGCCGAGCCCGCGTGCCCACGCGGTCTTGAGCCCGAGCGCCTTCGCCGCCTCGAAATCGACGCCACCGGGCGGCGCGGCGAGGTCGGCGATGAACGCGTGCTTCGGCAGCTTCTCGAGCACGTCGCGGCCGACCACGCGCGAGGGCACGGTCGAGAAAACCATGTCGAGTCCCGGCGCCAGGGCGGGCAGGTCCTCGAGCCGGTGCACCTGCGCCCCGGCCGCATAGGCCGCCGCACGCTGCACCGGGTTGCGCGCGGC
Organism: Burkholderiales bacterium; assembly: GCA_019751575.1. Classification (GTDB taxonomy): domain Bacteria; phylum Pseudomonadota; class Gammaproteobacteria; order Burkholderiales; family CAIKXV01; genus CAIKXV01. The sequence continues at coordinate 595 of JAIENF010000021.1, read as the reverse complement.
GACATGGGTGACCGCGCCCAGCGCGACCATGTAGCGCGCGAGCAGGAAGCCGATCGTGCCCTGCCCCACCACCGCGACGTTCGCCTTGTGGATGGTGATTGCGGTGTTCTCGATGACCACCTTCAGCAGTCCCTCGATGATCGCCGGGCCGCGCAGCAGCATCAGGTCCTGGTCCCATTCGTATTCGTGCAGGGTGATGCCCAGCGCATCGCAATGCGCCTGCAGCTTCGGGTCGGCCCAGCCGAGGATGATGTGCGCCGGACCGGTCATCGCGGCGAGCATCGCGCGATCGGGGATGATCGGCTCGGGGCATGCCGGGGCGAACAGTGCGCCGCTCGGCGCGATGCCCGGGATCGGGAACAGCGCGAAGCGTGCACCGGCCAGCGCCTCGGCTGCGCTGGCGGCCGCGACGACGCCCTCGATGCCGTCCTCCGGCCAGGGGAACCCGAACGCGCGCACGGTGGCACCGGTGGCGGCAGCGAGGCGCGCGATCTCCTGTTCGCGCCGGTCGCCGCCGACCACGGCGATCACGCACCCTTTCCAGTCGACGTCGGCCGCACTGCCTGCCGGCGCAGCGGCCTGCACTGCCGGTCCG
>JAIENF010000107.1 GCA_019751575.1 Burkholderiales bacterium | reverse complement strand
GGCGTGCGCACGCGCCGGCAAGGCGGTGTTCTGCGAGAAGCCTCTGGCGCTGAACCTCGAGGATGCGCGTGCGATGGTCGATGCCTGCCGCCGGGCGAAGGTGCCGATGGGCGTCGGCCACCTGCGCCGGTTCTGGCCGTCGACCGAGGCGCTCAAGCAGGCGATCGTCGCCGGCGAGATCGGCGAGCTGCTTCATGTCGAAGGGCATTTCAGCAACGAGCATTCGAACAACGTGGCCGGTGGATGGCGCGAGTCCCCGGCGGAGTCACCCGCCGCCGGACTGACCGGTGCCGGGCTGCACATCGTCGATGCGTTCACCCTGCTGGTCGGGCCGGCGCTGACGGTGCATGCCCACGTGGTCGAGCGCAAGCCGCCGCCGGCCCCGCTCGACACCATCGCCGCGCTGTACCGGCTCGACGCCGGCGACGGCCGGCAGGTGAGCGGCATGTTCGCCAGCGTGCGCGCCTCGCCGCTGTACTGGCGCATCCATGCGTTCGGTTCGCGCGGATCGATCGAGGCGCTCGGCGAGCACGAGGTGGTGCGCCATGCGAGCGGCGTCGCGCCGGTGCGCACCACGCTGCCGCCGCGCGAGGCGATGCGCCACCAGCTCGAGAGCTTCGCGCGCGCGGTGCGCGGCGAGGCCGAGTATCCGATCCCGTTCTCCGACCTGCTCGCCACCGTCGCCTCGTTCGAGGCCACGGTGAAGTCGGTCGAGACATCGCGCACGATCGACGTCAGCCGAACCTGAGAGGAGTCACCCATGGTCCCGTTCAGCCGCCAGATGCCCACCGTCATCCGTCCGTCCCAGATCGGCACCGACGTCACCTACGAGCCGCCGCTGCGCATCGGCTTCGGCATCAGCGACAGGACCGTCGAGGGCTCGAACGCGACCATGGGCCGCACGATCCTGCCCGCCGGCGCCAGGCCGAACCCGACGCACTACCACTCGGTGAACGACGTGTGCTGGTACATCCTGCACGGCCGGATCCGCGCGTACTTCTCGCGCAGCGACGGCACCGACCGCAAGGAAGTGATCCTGGAAGGCGGCGACTTCGTCTACATCCCGAGCGGGGCCATCCACGTGATCTCGAACGCGTCGGAGACCGAGGATGCCGGGCTGATCTTCTGCTACATCGGCGTCGGCAACACCGACGCAGCGGAGACGGTGTGGATCGAGCGGCAGTCGGAGGTGGGGCAGCGGGTGGCGGGGGAATAGCGCCGGAAGCCGGCCCAGGCGCTTGCCCCCGTGCCGCAGATGCGCAACGGTGCGCAGGTACGGTCGATGCGCCCAGGATGCCGCGTGGCCGTGCAGGTTGACGGACGGTCCCGTCCAACCACGGCAGGAGAGCCACCATGGCCATGATGAAGGCAGCCGTATTCGTCGAACCCGGGCGGATCGTGCTCGAGGACAAGCCGATCCCGGACATCGGCCCGCTCGATGCGCTCGTGCGCGTCACGACGACCACGATCTGCGGCACCGACATCCATATCCTGAAGGGCGAGTATCCGGTCGCGCGCGGGCTCACCATCGGCCATGAGCCGGTCGGCGTGATCGAGAAGCTCGGCTCGGAAGTTCGCGGCTACCGGGAAGGCCAGCGGGTCACCGCCGGCGCGATCACCCCGAGCGGCTGGAGCAATGCCTGCCTGTCGGGATGCGGTGCCCAGGACGGCGCGGGAACCGCCCATGGCTGGAAGCCGCTGGGCGGCTGGCGCTTCGGCAACACGATCGACGGCTGCCAGGCCGAGTACGTGCGGGTGCCCGATGCGATGGCCAACCTGGCCGCCATTCCCGACGAACTCACCGACGAACAGGTGCTGATGTGCCCGGACATCATGTCCACCGGCCTCGGCGGCGCGGAATCCGCCGGCATCCGCATCGGCGATACCGTCGCCGTGTTCGCGCAGGGTCCGATCGGCCTGTGCGCGACGGCGGGCGCGAAGCTCAGCGGCGCCACCACCGTGATCGCCGTGGACCGCATCGCCGGCCGCCTGGAGATCGCCCGGCTGATGGGCGCTGACCTCGTGATCAACAGCAGCAAGGTCGATCCGGTGCAGGAAATCCTGCGCCTGACCGACGGCCGCGGCGTCGACGTCGCGATCGAGGCCCTGGGCCTGCAGGCGACGTTCGAAGCCTGCCTGCGCGTGCTTCGCCCGGGCGGCACGCTGTCGAGCCTGGGCGTCTATTCGGGGGACCTGGCCATTCCGCTCGGACCGTTCGGCGCCGGGCTGGCGGACCTGCGCATCCTGACCACGCTGTGTCCCGGCGGCAAGGAACGCATGCGGCGGCTGATGTCGGTGATCCAGTCCGGGCGCCTGGACCTGAAGCCGATGGTCACGCACCGGTTCAGGCTGGACGACATCGAGAAGGCCTATGACCTGTTCGGCCACCAGCGCGACGGCGTGCTGAAGGTGGCGATCACGCCCTGAGGGACAGGCGTGGGGGAGGCCCTAAGGCATGATCTCCCCGCCGTTCGGATGCAGCAGCTGCCCGCAGTAGTAGCGCGCCTCTTCACTCGCCAGGAACACGAACGCCGGGGTCATGTCCTCCGGCGTGCCCAGCCGCTTCAGCGGCAGGCCGGCGGCATGCGCCGCCTTCACGTCTTCCGAGAGCGGATCGAAGCCGGTATCGACCAGCCCCGGCGACACGCCATTGACCAGGATGCCGTGCGGCGCGAGCTCCTTCGCCAGCGCGCGGGTGAACGCGATCACGCCACCCTTCGCCGTCGAATACGCCGTGTAGTTCTCGCGCCCGATGTAGCCGAGCTGCGAGCAGACGGTGATGATCCGGCCCCGCTTCGCAGGGATCATGTGCCGCGCAGCCTCGCGCCCGACCAGGAAGCTGCCGCGCAGGTGCACGCTCATCATCCGGCCCCAGTCGTCGAGCGACATCTCGGTGATCGGCTGCGGTCGCTGGATGCCGGCGTTGGACACCACGATGTCGATGCCGCCCCAGGCGGTGGCGACGGCGGAGAACGCGGCGACCACGTCGGCCTCGGACGTGACGTCGCAGCGCAGGGCCAGTGCGCGCCGGCCGAGTCGTTCCACGGCTTCCACCAGCGTGCGTGCCTCTGCCTCGCGGTCGACCCAGGCGATGGCGACATCGGCGCCCTCGGCGGCATAGGCCAGCGCGACCGCGCGCCCGATGCCGGTGTTGCCGCCGGTGATCAGTGCGCGCTGGCCCTTCAGGCGTTGCATTGCGGTCTGCATCGTCGCCATCCGTTCAGAGGATCCGGCAGGCGTCCTCGAACTGGAACCGCGGGCTGCGCGGGAACAGTTTCGACGGGTCGCCATGCCCGAGGTTGCACAGGAAGTTCGATCGCCAGGGGGTGCCGGCGAAGAATGCTTCGTCGACCTTCGCGTTGTCGAAGCCGGACATCGGCCCGCAGTCCAGGCCGACCGCGCGTGCCGCGAGCATCATGTAGGCGCCCTGCAGCGTGCCGTTGCGGAACGCGGTGTCGCGGATCAGTTCCTCGTTGCCGGCGAACCAGCTGCGCGCATCGGCATGCGGGAACAACCGCGGCAGCTGCTCGTGGAAGGCGAGGTCGTAGGCGATGATCGCGGTGACCGGCGCGGCCAGCGTCTTCTCGAGGTTGCCGGGAAGCAGCGCGGCGCCCAGCCGCTGCCGCGCCTGCGGCGAACGAAGGAACAGGAAGCGTGCGGGGCTGCAGTTGGCGCTGGTCGGCGCCATCTTCAGCAGGTCGAACATCTCGCGCAGGGTGTCGTCGGACACCGGCTGGGCAGTCCAGCCATTGTGGGTTCGAGCGTCATTGAACAGCAGGTTTCGGCCTGCCGGATCGAGCGTGGTCATCGGGTCGGCGTTTCAGTTCCGGACAGCCATGAAGACTAGCAGGAAGCGGTCCGGGACGGCGACGGGCCCGGCCCTGCCCGGGCGCCGCTACTGCATGGACAGCAGCGAAAGCCCCTGCTCGAGGTCGTCGACCAGGTCCCCGGGGTGCTCCAGCCCGACATGGATGCGGACCATCGGACCTTCCGGACGCCACGGTGTGGCGGTGCGCGTGATCATCTTCGCGCGGATCGCGAGGCTTTCGTATCCACCCCAGCTCGAGCCGATGCCGAACAGCTTAAGCGAATCGATCATCGCCACCACCGAGGCATCGGTCGCCGGCTTGAGCACCACGCCGAACAGCGACGCGGCGCCATCGAAATCGCGCTTCCAGAGCGCATGCCCCGGGTCGTTCTCCAGCGCGGGGAACAGCACGCGGGACACCCGTGGGTGCGCATCGAGAAATCGTGCGACGGTGAGCGCGCTTTCCATCTGGTGGCGCATGCGAACGCCGATCGTGCGCAGCCCGCGCAACGCGAGCCAGCAGTCGTCCGGGCTCACGCACATGCCGAGGTCCGCGACGCTGCGGCGGACCGGAAGCCAGTTCGCCTGGTTGGTGACGATCGCGCCGATCAGCGTGTCCGAATGGCCGGCGATGTACTTGGTGCCGGCATGGATCGACACGTCCACGCCATGGTCGAACGCACGGAAGAAATACGGCGTGCCCCAGGTGTTGTCGGCCAGCACCGGGACGCCCTTCGCGTGCGCGGCCGCGGCGATCGCCGGAATGTCCTGCATCTCGAAGGTCATCGAGCCGGGGGCCTCGCAGTAGACCGCGCAGGTCTGCGGCCGGATCAGGGCGTCGATGCCGCTGCCGATCGCCGGGTCGTAGTACTCGACGTCCACGCCCCAGGACGCAAGCCGCTTGTCGCAGAAGTTGCGCGTCGGTCCGTAGGCGGTGTCGGTGACCAGCAGGTGGCTGCCCTGCTTCGCGTAGGCCGACAGCGCCGCAGTGATCGCCGCCAGGCCGGACGGTACCGCGACGGCGGCATGGCCACCCTCCAGTTCCGCCACGGCGGCTTCGAACGCGAAGGTCGTCGGCGTGCCATGCACGCCATAGCGCACCACCTTGTAGTCGTCCGGGTCGCGCCCCTCATAGGTCGCGGTGTCCTCGAACAGCACGGTCGAGCCGCGGAACACCGGCGGGTTGACCATGCCCGAGAAACGCACCGGATCGCGCGCCGCGTGGCCGATCAGCGTGTCCTTGTGGCGGCTGCCGCGCTGGTCGCGGGCGTTCGCGCCTGCGTCTGCTTCGGTGCGGGTGCTGTCTGTCATTGCCGGGCTCGCCGATGCTGTGGTCCAGGAGCCCCGAGCGTACGCTGGCCCTCCGGCAGCCTCAAGCGCTGCCGGCAGGGGCGTCCACCATACGGCTGCCGGCGATCGCGCCTTCACCGACGGCCACTTCGAGCGCGTCGCTCGCCTGGAACACGCGGCGCGCATGCTGGTCCGCCGCCCCGTCGTCGACTTCGACCGCCACCCGCATGCCTTCCCGGATGCGCGCCGCGTCGGCGTCGGCCGGGTCCGCAGGCCCGGACACGTTGCGCTGGCCGTCCGCTTCCATTCCGTCGGTCGGATCGTCCTTCATGCCGCCCAGCGCGCCATACAGCGAGCCGACGTAGGCACCGATGCCGGCGCCGCCGGCGATGCCCAGCGGACCGAGCAGCGGCGTGGAGATCGCGCCGACCGCGCCGCCGATGACCGCGCCGATGCCCGCGCCGGCGGGGCCGGTGCTGCGGGCGTCCTCGGCACCGGGCGATGCGTTCGAAAGGTCCACCGGTGGCGCGTTCACTTCATCGCGCGGCGGCGTGAGATAGAACACCGCGATCTTCTGCCGGGGGAAGCCGGCCTGGACCAGGGCTTCGGCGCCCCGGTCTGCATCGGACCGGGACTGGAAGCCTGCACTGACGATTCGGCCCATGGTGCGTCTCCTCTGACGATCGCTGGATGTGCCCGGGGCGCGCAACGGACATGCCCGGACGCCCGGACGTGCCCGGTTTGCCGGGGGCAGCCGGCGGGGTTAAAGTCGCCGCAGACGCGCCCCTCCAGCGGCGTGCGACAGACGGGCCGCAGCCCGCACGGGAGGAGACCTTGCTCGACCTGCATCGACCGGCACGCATGGCAGGCACCGCCGCCACCTGCGCCGCCCTGTCCATCGTGCCGTTACTGCTGCCCGCCGCCTGCATCGCCCAGGCCTGGCCATCGAAACCGGTGCGGATGATCGTCGCCTTCCCGCCCGGCGGCGGCACCGACCTGGTCGCGCGCATCGTCGCCCCGCGCCTGGCCGAATCCATCGGCCAGGCGGTGATCGTCGACAACCGTGCCGGCGCGGCGGGACTGGTCGGCACCGAAGTCGCGGCGAAGGCCGCCCCCGATGGCCATACGCTGTTCCTCGGCACGCTCGGCAACCTGAGCGTGAACCCGCTGCTGTACCCGAAGCTGGCGTTCGACATCGAACGCGACCTGCAGCCCGTGACCAACGTGGTGGCCGTCACCTTCATGCTGTACGTGCATCCCTCGGTGCCGGTGCGCAGCGTCAAGGACCTGGTGGCGCTGGCGAAGGCGCGTCCGGGCCAGTTGAACTATGCGTCGAGCGGCGCCGGCGGCGCGCCGCACCTGGGCGCCGAACTGTTCAACCTGCTCGCCGGCGTGGGCCTGGTGCACGTCCCCTACAAGGGCAGCGCGCAGAGTTTCACCGACGTCATCGCCGGCCACGTGCCGGTGACCTTCGACAGCCTGGTGCAGGGCCTGCAGTACGTGAAGGACGGCCGGCTGCGCGCACTGGCCACGCTCGGCGCGAGACGCAGCGCCGTGCTGCCCGACGTGCCGTCGGTCGGCGAGACGCTGCCCGGTTACGACGTGACCAACTGGTTCGGCCTGGTGACGCAGTCTTCGGTGCCGCGCGAGATCGTCACGCGGCTCAACGCCGAGGTGGTGAAGCTGCTGCGCACGCCCGATGCCCGCGACCGGCTGCTCGCCCTGGGCGCGGAGCCGATCGGCGACACGCCCGAGCAGTTCGGTGCCTTCATGAAGGCCGAGTCGCGCAAGTGGGCGCGCGTCATCCGAGAAGCGAAGATTCGGGCAGACTAGGCTGCTCCATGCTTCAACCGTCGCCCCCAATCCAACGCTCCAGCGAATGCACATGACCCGAACCGTCGATCCAAAGACCCTGAAGACCTGGCTGCACGATGGCGCCGAGATCGCCTTCTTCGACGTGCGCGAGCACGGCCAATATGGCGAAGGGCATCCGTTCTACGCCGTGCCGCTGCCCTGGAGCCGGTTCGAACTCGACCTCGAACGGCTTGCGCCGCGGACGGGCGTGCGCATGGTGCTGCTCGACGACGGCGATGGCGTCGCGCAGCGGGCCGCGGCCCGTGCCGAGGCGCTCGGCTATTCGAACGTGCACGTCCTCGAGGGCGGCGCGCCCGCCTGGAAGCAGGCAGGCTTCCAGCTGTTCGCGGGCGTCAACGTGCCGAGCAAGACCTTCGGCGAACTGGTCGAGCATGCCTGCGACACGCCGCGCATCACGGCCGAAGAACTGGTTGCGATGAAGCAGCGCGGCGACGATTTCGTGATCGTCGACGGCCGGCCGTGGAGCGAGTACCGCAAGATGAACATCCCGGGCGGCATCTGCTGCCCGAACGGCGAGCTGGCGCTGCGCATCGGGCAGCTGGCGCCGGATCCTTCGACGACGGTGGTGGTCAACTGCGCGGGCCGTACGCGTTCGATCATCGGCGCGCAGACCCTGCGCCATTTCGGCATCGCCAACCGCGTGGTGGCGCTGAAGGACGGTACCCAGGGCTGGTTCCTGTCGGGCCTGGAGCTCGAGCGCGGCGCGGATCGCCGCTACCCGGCAGCGCCGGCGGACCTCGCGCCGCAGCGTGCGCAGGCCGCGAAGCTGATGCAGCGGTTCGGCGTGCCGGTGATCGATGCCGCCGAGGCGGACCGACAGCTGGCGGATGCGGCGCGTTGCACCTTCCTGCTCGATGTGCGGACCGAAGAGGAGTTCGCCACCGGCAGCCTGCCGGGTGCGGTGCATGCCCCGGGCGGCCAGCTCGTCCAGTCGACCGACCAGTGGGTGGGCGTCAAGGGTGCGCGCGTGATCCTGGCCGACGGCGATGGTGTGCGGGCGCCGGTGGTCGCGATGTGGCTGCGCCAGCTCGGCCATGATGCGCAGGTGCTGCGCGACGGCGTGGCGGCGAAGCTCTCGGCGCGTCCGGCCGGCGCGAAGGCGGCAGCCTCGTTGCCCGCGCTTGATGCGGTCGCACCGGCCGCCGTCGGTACCGCGCTGCTGGTCGACCTGCGACCGGGCATGTCGTACCGCAAGGCGCATCCGCGCGGCGCCCTCTGGGCGATCCGGCCGCGGCTGGATGCGGTGGTGAAGGCGGCGGCAGGACGGCCGCTGGTGCTGCTCGCCGACGAGGAAGCCGTCGCGCGCGCGGCGGCGCTCGACCTCGCGGCGGCCGGCGCTGGACGAGTCTCCCTGCTCGCCGGCGGCATGACTGCCTGGCAGGCCGCCGGCCTGCCGGTCGAGTCGACGCCCGACGTGCCGTCCAATGCGGACTGCATCGACTACCTGTTCTTCGTCCACGACCGGCATGAAGGCAACCGCGAGGCGGCGATGCAGTACCTGGCGTGGGAGACGCACCTGATCGAACAGCTCGACCCGCAGGAACTCGCGGGCTTCCGGGTCAGCGCAGGCTGAGCGCGGCAGGCGCTGCCTGCGCCCCGCCCCGGGTTCAGGCGGCCCTGGCGCTCGCCGTCGAACAGGTGATCGCCGCATTCACCCGCGGCATCACCTCGGTGGCCATCAGCTCGATGGAACGCCGCGCGAGCTTCTCGTCGACCCAGTCCATGTTCGCGTAGACGATCTCGCCGAACGGACCGGCTTCCTCGCGCAGCGCAAGGATGCGCTCGGCGACGCGATCGGGGGTTCCCCAGAGCACCAGCTTGTCGAGCATGTACTCGATGGTCAGCGCCGAGTCGTCCTGGGACTCGCTCTCCTTGAAGATGGCATGCCGCTTCGACAGCATCATCTTCTTCAGCAGCAGGTTCCAGTAGTAGCGATACGGGCTGTGCTCGGACTCGATCGCATAGCGCCGCGCGGTTGCTTCATCGTCGGCGACGAAGATGGTGCGTGCGATGCGCCAGTCGGCGACGTCGGCGACCTGCCCTGCATTGGCCTTGCCCTGCGCGTAGTTCGTCCAGTGGCTCTTCAGGAACTTCGACAGCAGGAAGTTCGCCGACAGCGGATGGAAGTCGCGTTCGCCCATCGCGATGACGCCCTTCGAGAACGGCGCGACCACGGTGCCGACGATCTCCGGGCGCGGAAGCTGGTAGGGCTTGTACATCTCGCCGCGCTCGATCTCGGCGACCGAGGTCTTCGCGGTGGATACCTTGAACCGGTTGCCCGGCAGGTCGATCTCGTAGGGTGCGTTGCGCTTCCAGATCTCGAGGATCACGTCGATCGACTCGGCGAACAGCTTGTTGCGGTCTTCCGACAGCATGCCCAGCGCCTCGGCGTCGGACGACAGCGCGCCGGGCGAGATGCCGAAGATGAAACGGCCGCGCGCCATGTGGTCGAACATCGCCGCGTGCGAGGCGATCAGCGTCGGATGGCTGTGCGACAGGTTGGACGTGCCGGTGCCGAGGCGGATCTGCTTCGTCGAATGGATCAGCGAGGCGAGGAAGATGAAGCTGTTGGTGACGTTCTCGCTCTTCTCGGTCAGGTGCTCGCCGACGAACGCATCGTGGAAGCCGAGCCGGTCGGCGAGGATCACCGCTTCGCGGTCTTCTTCCAGCGTGACGGAGGGAGCACGGTTGGCGGGGTGGAGCGGCATCATGAACATGCCGAGGCGCATCGGTTTCGCGGACATCGGGAATCCTTCGGTTCGAGCAGGTGGCGTCTGGCGCATCACGCAGGGCCGCATTTTGCGCGTCCCGCCGCCGCGGCGCCACCGCGGCGGCTTCGTTCAGTCCGGCCGCGGCGCCACCGCGGCGTTCAGCGCAGCAGCGCGTCGATCGGCTGCAGGTCGTCGTCCTGCAGGTCACCGACCGCCGCCTGCAGGCGAAGGCCGGACAGCAGCGTCGAATAGCGCGCCAGCACCAGGTCGCGGCGCGCGTTGAAGAACGCCTGTTGCGCGTTCAGCACGTCGACCTGGGTGCGCACCCCGACCTTCAGGCCGAGCAGGGTCGACTCGAGCGATACGCGCGCCGATTCCAGCGCCGCCTGCAGCGCGGCCACCTGGCTGATGCCGCTGGTCACGCCAAGGAACGCCTGCCGCGTGGCAAGCACCGCTGCGCGGCGCGCGCCTTCGACATCCTGCAGCGCGCGCTCGCGATTGGCGACTGCCTCGCGCACGCGGGAATCGATGGCGCCACCCTGGTAGAGCGGTACGCTCAGTTGAAGGCCGAGCACCAGCTGGCTGATGTCGGTGCCGATCGACGAGGTCGCGCTGCCGCCGGCGCGATTGTGGCCGATCGTCCCGACCGCATCGAGCGTGGGCAGGTGGGCCGCGCGCTGGCGCTGGATCTCCCGGCCGGCAAGCTCGAGCGTGGCCTGCTGCAGGCGGACCGCGAGCCCGTTCTGCTGCGCCTGCTCGGTCCAGCGCTCGATGTCGGCCGGCAGCGGCGCGGCGAGCACCGCCGTGTCGCGCAGCGGGCGCAGCTGCGCGGGCGGCGGGCGGCCGATGATCTGTTGCAGCGCCTGTCGCCGGACTTCGAGGTCGTTGCGGCCGGCGATCTCCTGGGCGGTCGAAAGGTCGAATCGCGCACGTGCCTCGTTGAAGTCGACGATGGTGGACGTGCCCACTTCGAAGTTCGCCTTGGCCTGCGCGAGCTGCTCGCCGATCGCACGCGTCTGCGCCTCGAGGACGGCCAGCGATTCCTGCGCCGAGAGCACGTCGAAGAACGCCTGCGCGGTGCGCAGCGTGAGGTCCTGTCCCGCCAGCAGCAGCTGGAGGTC
>JAIENF010000014.1 GCA_019751575.1 Burkholderiales bacterium | reverse complement strand
GTGGAGGTAAGCGGGATCGAACCGCTGACCTCTTGCATGCCATGCAAGCGCTCTCCCAGCTGAGCTATACCCCCACACGAGAGGCGCGAATTATACGCAGGCCTGCGCGTGCGTGTAAACACGCACGCGGTTGAATGTTAGATTGTTCCGACTGGCCTGCCCTTCCTGTCGCCCCCCGCTGGACGTGTCCCCGATGCCCACAGACCCCGCAAATGCCCTGTCCCAAGCTGCAACCGTGCTCGCCGATGCCACCCGCCGCGCAATGCCGGTCGCCACCGGCCTGTTCGAGGCCATCGCCGAGGCAACCACTGACGGCGTCGGCATGGCGCGGGAGCCCTACAGTGCCAACGAGCAGAAGGCCTCGGACCTGCTCGAGGCGTGTGCTGTCGACCTGGGCCTCGAACTGCGCACCGATGTGTTCGGCAACCTGTACATGACCCTGCCCGGCCGCGACCGCAGCGCCCCGGGCTGGATCACCGGATCGCATATCGATTCCGTGCCCAGTGGCGGCAACTTCGACGGCCTGGCCGGGGTGGTCGCAGGCCTCACCGCCATCGCCGCATTGCGCGAAGCCGACATCGTGCCCGCCACCGACATCACGGTGATGGGCGTACGTGCCGAAGAAGCCAGTGCCTGGTATGCGGGCGCGCACGGCGGCCATATCGGCAGCCGCTCGGCGCTGGGCATCCTGCCGCCGGCCGAACTGGATTCCGCGATCAATACCCGCAGCGGGCGGACGTTGCGCGCCCAGATGGCCGAGGCAGGCTTCTTCCCGGACAGGGTCGAACTGGGCAAGGGCACGCTCGACCTCGCCCGCTACCGCGGCTGGCTGGAGCTGCATATCGAACAGGGACCGGTGCTGGAACGGCTCGGCCTGCCGGTCGGCGTGGTGACCGCCATCCGCGGCTCGGCACGCGCCCGCAGCAGCCGCTGCACGGGCGCCTATACCCACTCGGGCGCCGTACCCCACGAGTACCGCAGCGACGCCGTGCTGGCTACCGTGGAGCTGGTGCACCGGCTCGAACAGGAGGCCACCCGCCTCAGGGCTGGCGGCGGCGACCTCACCTACACCGTCGGCAAGCTGTTCACCGATGCCGGCCTGCATTCGATCACCAAGGTGCCAGGCCAGGTCGATTTCTGCCTCGAGTACCGCAGCCAGGAACGCAGCGTGCTCGACCACATGATCGACTGCGCGCATGCCGAGGCGGCCCGGATCTCCGCCGAACGGCGCGTCGCGTTCGACCTGGGCAGCTTCTCGCCGCAGGATCCGGCGACGATGGACCCGGGATTGCGCGCGACGCTGAACCGGGGCGCGGTCGAGCTGGGCATCCCGGTGATGGACATCCCGAGCGGCGCCGGCCACGACGCGCAGGACTTCGTGCACGCGGGCCTGCCCGCGGCGATGATCTTCGTGCGCAACGCCAACGGCAGCCACAACGCCAGGGAAGCGATGGACTACGCAGACTTCGAACTCGGCACCCGGCTGCTTGCCTGGATGATGGCCCGGCAGGCTGCCGCTCAGGCCAGGTAGCGTTCGAGCCGGGACAGCACCCGCTCGCGCGGAGACAGTGCAATCACCGCATCGAGCGACGGCGTCTGCGCGGTGCCCGCGATGATCGCGCGCAACGGCATCATCAGCTGCGGCAGCTTGAGTGAATGCCTGGCCGCGCTGCGCTTGACCAGTGCGCCGATCTCCTCGCGCGACCAGGCGAGCATCGCCAGTTCATCCGCCAGCTCGCGCAACGGCACGCGCACCGCATCGGTCACGTGCTGCGCCAGCAGTTCGGGCGTCGGCTCGGCCGGCGCATAGAGCAGCCGGGCGCCGTCCGCCAGCTCCACCACCGTGCGTGCGCGGTCCTTGAACAGCTTCACCGCTTCCATCGGCAACGGTCCATCGGCCAGCGCAACCCCGGACTCCTCCAGCCGCCGCGCCACTTCGCGCCCGAGCCGCGCATCGTCGGCGCCCTTGATGTACTCGTGGTTCATCCAGCCCAGCTTCTCGGGGTTGAACTGGGCCGGCGAGCGGCTGATGTGGCGCAGGTCGAACCATTCCACGAGCTGGTCGACGCTGAATACCTCGTCGTCGCCGTGCGACCAGCCAAGCCGCGCGAGGTAGTTGACCATCGCCTCGGGCAGGTAGCCTTCGTCGTGGTACTGCATCACGCTGACCGCACCGTGGCGCTTGGAGAGGCGCTCGCCGTCGGCGCCGAGGATCATCGGCACATGGGCGAAATGCGGCAGGCTCGCGCCGAGCGCGCGGTAGACATTGATCTGCCGCGGCGTGTTGTTCACATGGTCGTCGCCGCGTATGACGTGCGTGATGTTCATGTCGAGGTCGTCGACCACCACGCCGAAGTTGTACGTGGGCACGCCATCGGCGCGCAGGATGACGAAGTCGTCGAGTTCCGCGTTCGCGAACGAGATCGGCCCCTTGACCAGGTCGTTGAACACCACGTCTCCGCCGATCGGGTTCTTCAGCCGAACCACCGGCGGCACGTCGGGCGGCGGCGTGCGCTTCGAATCGCGCCAGCGGCCGTCATAGCGCGGCTTCTCGCCGCGCGCGCGCTGCGCCTCGCGCATCTCGTCCAGTTCCGCCTTCGTCGCATAGCAGTGGTAGGCATGCCCCTCGCGGATCATCCGCTCGGCGATCTCCTGGTAGCGCGCCAGGCGCTGCATCTGGAACTCCGGGCCCTCGTCCCAGTCGATGCCGAGCCAGGCGAGCCCGTCGAGGATCGCCTGCACCGAGGCCTGGGTCGAGCGCTCCAGGTCGGTATCCTCGATGCGCAGCACGAACCTGCCGCCGTGCTTGCGGGCATAGGCCCACGAAAACAGCGCAGTGCGTGCACCGCCGATGTGGAGGTAGCCGGTCGGGCTGGGGGCGAAGCGGGTACGGATCGTGGTCATCGTCTGCCGTCTGTTGCATGTGCCGGGCCGGGTGGCCCGGGTTCAATCGATGCGCACCTTGGCGCCGTCGATCACCTTCTTCCAGCGTGCGGTCTCGCTGCGGATCCGCTCGGCGAACTGGGCCTGCGTCGATCCGACGACCTGTGCACCCTGGCTCAGGAAGAATTCGCGCACCTTGGGCTGCTTGAGCACCGCCACGGTGTCCGTGTGCAGCTTGCCGAGGATATCCTGCGGCACCGCAGCCGGCGCCCACATGCCCAGCCACACCACCGCTTCGAAGGCGCCCAGCCCGACCTCGGCTGCGGTGGGCACGTCCGGCAGCACGGGCGAGCGCACCGGCGCTGCGACAGCGAGCGCGCGCAGTTTGCCCGCCTTCACCATCGGCAGTGCCGTCAGCACCACGTCGAACATCATCGAGATATGCCCGCCGAGCAGGTCGTTGGTGGCGAAGGCAGAACCCTTGTACGGCACATGCTGCATCCGGATCCCGGTGACCGACTGCAGCATCTCGCCGGCCAGATGGTTGTTGGTGCCGTTGCCGTTCGATCCGAAGGTCAGTTCGCCCGGGCGCTTCTTGGCCAGCGCGACCAGTTCCTTGAGCGTCTTCACCGGCAGCGCCGCGTTGATGACCAGCACGTTCGGCGTGTTGGCGATCTCGGTGATCGCGGCGAAATCCTTGACCGGGTCGTATCCCGGCTTTGCGTACAGGCTCGGCGCGATCGCGTGCGTGCTGACCGACCCGATGGTCAGCGTGTACCCGTCGGGCAGCGCACGCGCAGCGAGTTCGGTGCCGATGGTCCCGCCCGCGCCGGGGCGGTTGTCCACCACCACCGGCTGCCCCCACGTTTCCGACAGGCGGTTCGCGACCTGCCGGGCCGCCAGGTCGGTCACGCCCGCCGTCGGGAACGGCACGATGATGCGGACCGGCTTCGCCGGATAGCGCTCCTGAGCCCAGCCGACGCTGGCGGACAGGAAGACGCCGAGGATCGCCCCTGCGGCGACGGGCTTGATGGAACGTGCCGCGGCGGCGACGGCAGGGAAAGGCTGGCAATCGGGCATCCGGCTGGCTCCACATGATGCGATTCGAGGGAGCCCGATTCTAGACGATGCGCAGGCAGCGCCCGATTGACCGCTGCCTGCATCACATGATTAAATCCGCCTCCCGACGAATTCGGGCGGTTAGCTCAGCGGTAGAGCACTGCCTTCACACGGCAGGGGCCACTGGTTCGATCCCAGTACCGCCCACCAGATTCCCTAGCGGAATCAACGATATGCCGGACACGCGATCTTCACCAAATCGCCTGTACCAAAAAAGTACCAAACGAATCCTGGGTGCAATTCGCAGTATCGCTAACGTGCTGGATATCGCACTCCCAGCCCCAAGCGCAGCCGCGCCGGCTGCCTGCATATCCAACAGATCGCGCTGTAGGGCCGCCTTCACTTCGGCGGCATACCCCGTAACCGCACGGGGCAACTAGTTGGCAACGCGTCCTGTGATTAGCATCGCCAAGAACCCCAGCTGGGTAGTGACGGTCTCATGCCAAATGTCCAGCGAAGAAACATCGCGACTGGTGAAGGACACGTAACCTTCTTTCATGTCACGCGTATTGGCGTCCCAGCTAACGGGTTCTGCATTGATGATCTGCACAAGCGTTCGCTCGTCCTTTGAGTAAAGGACATCTGAGGCCCGAAAAGCAATTGCAGCACCTTGCGTCCAGACCATTGCTGAACCGCTATGGCCGGAGCGTTTCACATACTTCAAGTCGAGCGCCTCTCGAAATGCATAAGGTACGGTGAACGCCCAACCGTCATTGTTTAGTGACCCTACGCCGTTAAGGTATGAGACTTGGGGCACGATCAGCGTCGCGCTTCGACTTCCAGGTTGCCTACCTATTTCACGCAGGAGGTCAAGCTCTTTCATATGGATTGATGTCCAATTGACCCAGACTCCGCGCTTACGGCGTCTTTCGGGCCTGCGCCTTTTTCACGGATCAAAAGCGCTTGTGCCAGAAGTGCCCGAGAAGCCGTAACAGGTAGGCTCGGCATGGTCTCCGGATAAAGGGCCGGGGCGGTAGCGGTTTCACTAGAACCGATCATGTTGACTCCGTAGTTCAGCCATCCGTCGCAGATGACCTAATAGTGCTTGATTTCGCCGCTGCCGACGCTTAAGAGATACTCCCGGCGCTCCATCGCCCCAACAAGGGCAAGGCTCCTGAAGATCGTTGCTGAGTCCATCGCGGTCCCCAGGTCATAAAGCGCCTCCTTGGCGGAAACCGGCCCAAGACCTTTTTGCGGGGCTTGCTCGCCACTAACACTCTCCTGTTCTCGGGCTGGAACGACGATGATTGCCAACATCATATCGTCTCACCCAGAGAAAAGGAGCAAGGATCGGCCGCACCGGCCTCACGACGGGCGCGCCGATTGTCGCGGGCAGAACCGTCGCCCCACCCACCTCCGTACCGCGCCGGAATACAGGCTCGGTCGGATGCTAGCCAAGGGCTAGCCCATTTCCGCTAGGGAGGGGTGCTAGTGGCGGTAGCCTCGGCCATTTTTGACTCGGTAGAGCATCTCTTGGCTAACCCGCGTCGGCGACCGCGTCATGAAAATCGTGCTCATGAATGAGCAAGAGTTTTGAGCCGGATTTGCGCAACGCAACAGCCTTCTCTACTTTTCGTCCGTAACACGCGAAGGCCCAGCACGGGTTACCGTCAGCTCCGATAACCAAGTATTGGACATCCTTGGAGACGTTCGTGACGAATAGGCCCCCTAAGCGCTCTACGGTCGCGGCGAGTTCCAGTCGCGTGTATCGAGATGAGGCGCCGGTAAAGCAGAAGGTGGACCCGGTGAATTCGATATCCGGGCAGACTGCGCAAAGACCTACGACGTTTGTCCCTTTCAGCATCAGCGGACTAGTGATTGTTCGGTCGTCCATTACACCAGTGAATTCCGAAAAGAAATGCCTCAGGAATGCTTCCTCGTCGGCACTGACCTTTTGGTCCTGCATGACACTGATAATGACGCTATCAATCTCATCGAAAGGCCAGCAGGTTTTCAGGTGCTCGTGATCCCGTAACCACGCTGCAAGGCCTCGCAGTTCCTCCTCAGACACTTGCCCATCGGAGGCGATGCCCCCCAGGATTGCATGCAGGCGCTGTAGGTCAGAAGTGACCTGGTCAAAGTACTCCGTCGATCCGAGTCGCTCGCAGAGCCACACGATGTCATCGTGCTCGTTCTGCGCGAGGACTCCATCCCTTACTGCCGCCTGCACCACAGGCATCAGCTCGGAATATGGGTGTCGATGCTGCAATTCTGCATGGTCGGAAAGCCAGAGGTTCAAAAAGGCAATCTCGGACTCATTAATGCGGGAATCGATAGCGATTCCCTCCACGAATCCCAGCAGAGAGTTCACGGCCTTTTCGAAGCGAGAACGAGAGGAAAACTTGGCGTACCGCAAATGATCGGAATGCATGAGACCTCCGAGAATGCAAACTTGTGACGCTAGACTCGCTTAATTCGCGCCAAAGAAAAGATAGTCTCCACACCTAGATTCGACGCTGAATGAGCGGGCGAAGTTTCTTCGACTTTTGCACACTCTACAAAGATCGAGCAGAAGGCTGTCGCTAACGAGACCTCTCGCGCAGCGAAAGACCGCTCGCAAGAACCGGTCGAGCCGGAACAAGCCGCTCGGCAGTGAATGACGCAACCGAGGCTTTTGTCGTGACTGTCATTTCTCTTGCGGCATGAGCTTTAAAGCACGTCTTAGGGCGCCAGGGCGACGAGTAGCCGTCCGACTCCTTAAGTGCGATCGAGTTGGTCTCATGCTCTCGAGATCGACCACGGCAGCTTGCCCACTGTCTTCCTGGTGACGCATCAGTACACGTTAACGTGTGGGTGCCCACATGGTCTCAGGAATTTTGATGTGTGGGCGACGACGTACTATAGAGCAACGCTGCATCCTCACCCGTGCCGCGCGAACTCCCAAGTCTCGCGTACCCCAGACTCATCCAGTGAGCCTGGCGCACCCTACCCTCCCACCTCCACACGACGTTTCCGGAGCGAGTTCATCCGATTTGCAGGCCCCTGCCAACCGGCCAAACCGCTAAAGGGGAGTTCAGCATGAACCTTTAGCCTTACGCGCTCTACCCGCATCAGGTCACAGGTGTGGAATTCCAAGCCCGCCACGGCCGCGCCATCCTGGGAGACGACATGGGCCTGGGCAAGACCCGCCAGGCGATCATCGCCATAAAGGAAGCCGCCCGTGGCGGTGTCTTTCTCGTCATCTGCCCCGCCTCGCTCAAGCTCAACTGGGCGCACGAGATCAGGGTCGTTGACCCTGCAGCCCGCATCGAGGTGCTCAGCATCGCCGGCCACGAGCACCCGCAACCGCGGCGGGTCATCGTCAACTGGGGATGGGGAAGAGAGCTGTGCGGAACATGGATGTCGCGAAACGCCCGTTCAGAGGGGGATGCAATGACTACGCAGGAATCGAAGCTCGTCGAACAAATCAAGGCGGACCTGCTGTCTCGAGTGGAAGAATGGCTGGGTTCAGACATTCCAGACGAGGGCACCGACGATTACGACACCTGGCAGTCCAAGCTCGAGGAGATCGAGGCGATCGAGTCCGTTTCAGACGTCATCGAGTACGCAGAGAGCAGCCTGTCGGACTCCGAAGAGTTCCTGCAGGAGTGGGCTATCGCACGAGGAATGAAAATGCCGCGAATATCCCGAAAGTCCGCCGAGGTAGTCTTGTTCAGTGGTGAATATCAGACCATGCTTGACAGCTGGACGGACGAACTCGTCGTCCGTAGGGATCGCAGGGCGAACTTTTCCGTGATCGGTCGGAAGTACTGCGGCGCGCCTCCTACGGGCGCCCGAGGATGGCAGACATGGGGAAAAGTCAGCGAAATCCGGACCCCTCGGCACTTGCAACGAGAGATCCGCGAGCAGTCTGAGGCGCTGGGCATCGATGTTGAACTCTCCGACGTCATCGGGCATGTCGCGGTCCTCGACTGGATAACTGCTGCGGTGATCGCACATGCCGAGGCGCTCGAACTACCGAAGTTGCCGACTATCGAAACGCTCCTCGAGCAGCGATCGCTCCGAGCACTCGGCAAGGTCGAGATCACGGTCGAATGGGGCTACGAACTGCAAAGCGTGATCATGCCGTTCGATCGCTGGATGCGCGTGTTGAGCGGAGAAATCGTCGAGATTCGGTCTCCATACTGGTACGAAGGCCGCCGGTTCATGAGTTGGTGGTGTTTCGAAAAAGGGACAGAGTTATGCGTCAGGATAGACCCTGATGGTTATGGTGTTGGCGCCGACCGAAAACTGACCACCTGTGCCGACTGAAAATTGACCAGGGGAAGGAAGCCGCCGCGTAAGCGGCGGCTGTGGATAAGTCTATCGGTTTCAGGGTTGAAGGATGGGTTCGACGATCGCAGGTATGTCGACCGGCCCCGGTGCGGCCCGCCTTGAACGCTCCCGGGAACCGATCCGCTTCTTCGCCGAGGCGCTGCTGTGCCGGAACCGGAAAGACTCGTTGCCGGTCTCGACGATGTGGCAGTGGTGGGTGATGCGGTCGAGCAGCGCGGTGGTCATCTTCGCGTCTCCGAACACGCTGGCCCATTCGCCGAAGGTGAGGTTGGTGGTGATGATCACGCTGGTGCGCTCGTAGAGCTTCGAGAGCAAATGGAACAGCAGCGCGCCGCCGGTCTGGCTGAAGGGCAGGTATCCGAGCTCGTCCAGGATCACCAGGTCCATCTGCACGAGGCTCAGCGCGATGCGTCCGGCGCGCCCGTCGGCCTTTTCGCGCTCCAGGGCGTTGACCAGGTCTACGGTGGAGAAGAAGCGTACCCGCTTGGCCATGTGAGCGATTCCCGCGATACCGATGGCCGAGGCCAGATGCGTCTTGCCGGTGCCCGGGCCGCCGACGAACACGGCATTCTGTGCGCCTTCGGTGAACGACAGATCGGCCAGTTGCATGATCAACGCGCGATCCACCGCGCCGATCTCGAAGTCGAAGCCGGCCAGGTCGCGATGGGCGGGGAAGCGGGCGGCGTTCATCTGGTACTGCACCGAGCGCACGCCGCGATCGCCGGTTTCAGCGCTCAGCAGATGCTCGATCAGCCACCGCGTCGCGTCGGCGTTCGGGACGCTGCCCGGCGCCGTCAGATCGGCCCACGCCGCGGCCATTCCATGAAGGCGCAGGGCCTTGAGTTCGGCGATCACGTCACGCATGGTCGATCACCTCCAGGCCATCGCGCAGGCTGTCGTAGCGCCCGGTGTCGGCCCGTGGCGGCTCCGACAGCAACAGCGTTGTCTCCACGCACTCGGGCGCAGGCGCAGCCGTCAATCGGGCGACGAGGTTGAGCACGTGCTCGCCGCTGACCGTGCCGGCCGTGCCGCCGCTTTCCAGCGCCAGTTCCACGGCGACCAGCACCGCGTCGAGCCCGGCTACCGGAACGGCGGCCAGCACCTGAGCCATCACTCGGTCTCCGCCCAGGCGACGGGTGAGGGCCCGATGCAGCCGCAGCAGCACCGCCGGCATGTCGGCAAACGGCGCCCCGTTGCGCAGCGCCCCGGGCTTGCGCTGGGCCAGCGCGATGTAGTGGCGCCAGTCGTAGACCGTCTGGCCGCGATCGAACGCGCGCAGGTGTTCGGCGACAACCGCGTCGTGGGCGATCACCAGTATGCGTTCCGGATACAACCGGGTACTGACCAGTTGCCCGGCGAGTTCGCACGGCACCGAGTAGCGGTTGCGGTGCACGGCCACCAGACACGTGCTCGACACCCGTGCCACGTGCTCGACGTACCCGTCGAAGGGCTCGGGCATCGGCATCATGTGATGCTGCTCGAGTTCGAGCATCTCCGCGATGCTGAACTGGTCATGCTCGGGATGGTGCATGTCCAGCCACAGGGCGCGGCAGCGCGCCGCCAGCCATACGTTGAGCTCGGCGATAGACCCGAAGCGCGTGTTGGCCGCGTCGATCCAGATGCGGCGCCGGCTGTCCTGCACGTTCTTCTCGACCACACCCTTCTCCCATCCCGAGGCGACGTTGCAGAAGTCCGCATCGAACAGGTAGTGCCCGCACATCACCGCAAAGCGCACGTTGACTACGCGCCCCTTGCCCTTCTTCACCCGGTCCACGGCCGTCTTCATGTTGTCGTAGATCCCGCGCCGGGGGATGCCGCCCAAGGCCGCGAACGAGCGCGTGTGGGCGTCGAACAGCATCTCGTGCCCCTGGCTCGGATAGGCCACCAGCCAGAACGCCCGGCTCGAGCACAGCTTCAGGTGCGAGACCTGCAATCGCCGGTACAGCCCGCCGATCACCAGCCCTTCCTCGCTCCAGTCGAACTGGAACGCCTCGCCTGCGGCGAACCGCAGCGGCACGAAAGCCACAGTCGTCGAGAGCTTCCCCTGCGCAACGCGCCAGCCGCGCACGAAGTCGGTCAGCCGGGTGTAGCCACCCGCGTAGCCTTCGGCCTTCAGCTGTCCATGAAGGGCTCGGGCGGTGCGCCGCTCGCGCTTCACGCGTTGCGCATCGGCCGTCAACATCTGCACCAGTCGCTTCACGAACGGCGTCAGCTTGTTCGCCTGCGCCCGTCGCCGGTACGTGGGCGCAGCCGTGGCCGGCGCTCTCAGCCAGCGCTTGACCGTATTGCGGGACAGGCTGGTGAGCCTGGAAATCTCGCTGATCGTCTTGCCGTCGCGGTGATAAAGCCCGCGAACTTTGCCCAGCATTGCCATGGTGATCACCTTGAATTTCCCTGCTCAACTTATGAGCAGGCAGGTTAAACACCCTGGTCAATTTTCGGTCGGCACTACCCCGTTTAGATGGTCAATTTTCGGCCGGCGCCAACA
>JAIENF010000660.1 GCA_019751575.1 Burkholderiales bacterium | reverse complement strand
CCACGCGCGGCAGCGCCTCGGTGATCGGCAGCGCCATGTGGTCGGCGAGCACCTGCGGTGCCGCGCCACTGCCACCCTCGCCCCCGTCGATCACCAGGAAATCCGGCGCGGAATCAGGCCCGCGCCGCAGCACCGCCTCGCACAGTTCGTTGATGAAGGCCCAGCCACCGACGGCCGTCTTCACGCCGCAGGGCCGGCCGGTCAGGTCGCGGATCATCATCACCTGGTCGAGCAGCTGGTCGATGTCGGCGATGTCGAGATGGCGGTTCGGGCTGATCGAGTCTTGATGGGCAGGGATGCCCCGGATGCGGGCGATCTCTTCGGTGACCTTCATCGCCGGCAGCACGCCACCCTTGCCCGGCTTCGCGCCCTGCGACAGCTTGATCTCGAACGCGCCGACGGCATGCCCCAGCTCGCGCAGCCGGTCGCGGTCGAGGCTGCCGTCCAGGCGGCGCACGCCGTACTTCGCCGTGCCGATCTGCATAATGATGTCGCAGCCACCTTCCTGGTGGTAGGGCGACAGCCCGCCTTCGCCGGTGTCCATCCAGCAGCCGGCCTCCTGCGCCCCCATCGACAGGGCACGGACGGCCGGCGCCGAGATCGCCCCGAAACTCATGCCGCTGACGTTCACCACGGACCGGCCGAGCAGCGGGTAGCGGCAACTGCCCTCGCCGATGGTCAGCGGCGGCGTCGGCAGCTGGTCGGACTCCAGGACCGGGAACGGCGCGTTCACGAACAGGATGGAGCCCGGCTGCCGAAGGTCGTAGGTAGAGCCGAATCCGATCACGCCCCCTTCGTTCTTGGCCAGCCGGTAGACCCAGCCGCGCGTCGCGCGGTTGAACGGCATCTCGTCGCGATCGCCGGCGAAGAAGTACTGCCGGAAGTATTCGCCGAGGTTCTCGAAGAAGTAGCGCAGGTGCCCGATGACCGGGTAGTTGCGCAGGATCGTATGGCGCTGCTGGGTGATGTCGCGCAGCAACACGAACGCCAGCGCGGCAAGCACGGCGAAGCCGGCGATCGTGCCCAGTCCCCACGACACGACATGCGTGATGTCAGACATTGAGGTCCTCGTGCTTGCCCGGTGACGTAACCGTTATCGGCCCGAATGCCGATCACTGGAGGCGGACGCCGCACGATGATAAGGGCAATTGGCTAGAATCCGGGCCTGCATCTCCCCGACAGCCCGTCTGACGACGCATGACACCGCATGAGGATGCATGAGCTTCACGCCTGACCTGATCGCACGCCACGCCGACGAAGACGCGCACAGGGCGCTCGACGAGGATGTCGGCAGCGGCGACCTCACCGCCGCGCTGATCGACGCCGGTGCCACGCTGCGTGCCCGGGTGATCGCACGCGAAGCGGCAGTCCTCTGCGGCAGGCCGTGGTTCGATGCCGTCTTCCGCCGCGTCGATCCTGGTGCGACAGTGGAATGGCTCGTGGCCGAGGGCGCCCGGGTCGACGCCGGCCAGGCCCTGTGCCGGGTCTCGGGGGCTGCGCGTGCCCTGCTGACCGCGGAGCGCTCGGCACTCAACTTCCTGCAGTTGCTGTCCGGCGTGGCGACGCGCACCCGGCAGTACGTCGACGCCATCGAGGGCGCGCAGGCGCAGATCCTCGACACCCGGAAGACCCTGCCCGGCCTCCGGTTCGCGCAGAAATACGCCGTGGTGACCGGCGGCGGCGCCAACCACCGGATGGGCCTGTTCGACATGGTCCTCGTCAAGGAAAACCATATCGCGGCCGCGGGCGGCATCACCGCCGCGGTCGAGGCCGCGGCACGGGTGGCGCCCGGCATGCCCCTCCAGGTCGAGGTGGAGACCGAAGCGCAGCTCGCCGAAGCCCTGGCCGCGGGCGCCCCCCTGATCCTGCTCGACAACTTCTCGGTCGAAAGGATGGCGGCGGCGGTCGCCTCCACGGCCGGCCGCGCACGGCTTGAAGCCTCCGGCGGCATCACGCTCGACACCGTGCGGGCGATCGCCGCCACCGGGGTCGATCGCATCTCGGTAGGCAACCTCACCAAGGACGTGCGTGCGCTCGACCTGTCGATGCGCTTCGAGCCCTAGGCTCGACGCAGGCCGGGTGGCACGCGTATTGCAATCCGACAGCATTCCCCAATGAAAGGCCAAGAACCATGAACGTTACCCGTCTCCTCCGCACCACCCCCGACGCTGCGCCAGCCATGCCCGGGTCGCGCCTGAAGCCCTTCCTGGCGGCTTTCCCGGCCGCCGCCGCCGGGCTGACCCTCGCGGCCGCGCTCACGTCGCCGGTTCCCGTGCACGCCCAGGCGGGGGCCACGGCGCCCGGTGCCGCCGCCGCGCAGGCCTGGCCGGCACGCCCGGTGCGCCTGGTCGCCACCTTCTCGCCCGGTGGCGGCGCGGATCTCACCGGCCGGATCATGGGTGCGCGGCTGGCCGAGACCTGGAAGCAGACCGTGGTGGTCGAGAACCGCCCGGGCGCCGGTGGCAGCATCGGTGCCGAGCTGGTGTTCCGTGCCACGCCCGACGGGCACACGCTGCTGGTCGTCGCCACCACGCACACGATGAACTCGGCCCTGCTGCCCAAGCTGCCGTACGACCTGGTCCGCGACTTCAAGCCGGTGGCGATGGCCACCGCCGCACCGGTGGCGCTGGTGGTCAATCCGCGCGTCAAGGCCACGACCCTGCAGGAGTTCACCAGCCTGCTGCGCGCACAGCCCGGCAAGCTCGACTACGCAAGCTGCGGCCTCGCCAGCACGCACCATTTCGCGATGGAGGCGTACAAGTTCGACACGAAGACCCAGGCCCTGCATATCCCCACCAGCTGCGCCAACGCGGTCGCGATGCTGATGGGCAACCAGCTCGACATCGCGGTAGTGACCCTGGCAACCGCCTTGCCGTTCGTGCAACAGGGCAAGCTGCGCGCGATCGCGTTGACCAGCCAGGCCCGGTCGCCGCTCGCGCCGGACGTGCCCACCTTCCGCGACTCCGGCATCCCGGAACTCAAGGGCTTCTCGGTGGACAACTACTACGGATTCCTTGCCCCGCTGGCCACGCCCGACCGCATCGTGTCGAAGGTCGAGGAAGACGTCCGGCTCGCGCTGCAGGATCCTGAACTGCAGAAGCGCATGGCTGGCGCGGGGCTGGAGCCGTTCTTCCGTTCCGCGGCCGAGACGCGCAAGCTGCTCGCCGCCGACATCGATCGCAACCGGCGCATCGCGGCGGCCGCGAACATCAAGCCGGAGTGACGCCGACACGAGACCGAGATGAAGGCCCCGCCCTTTCGCTACCACGCGCCGCGTACCCTCGACGAGGCACTGTCGATGGCCGCGACGCTGCCCTCGCCGCGCCTGCTTGCCGGCGGGCAGTCATTGATGCCGATGCTCAACTTCAGGCTGCTCGCACCTGAGAACCTGATCGACCTGAACCGGGTGGAGGGACTCTCGGGCATCCGCGAGTCCGGCGACGCGGTCGTGATCGGTGCAATGACGCGCCAGCGCGAGATCGAGTTCTCGGCCCTGGTGAAGGCGCGCCTTCCACTGCTGGCCGAGGCCATCCAGTGGGTCGGGCATCGGCAGACGCGCAACCGCGGGACGATCGGCGGCAGCCTGTGCCATCTCGATCCCTCGGCGGAGCAGCCGATGGTCGCGATGGCGATGGAGGCGACGCTGTCCATCGCCGGGCCCGGCGGCCGGCGCGACCTGCCGATGCGGGCGTTCGCGCTCGACCTGATGACGCCAGCGCTCGAAGACGGCGAGATCCTCGCCGAAGTGCGCTTCACGCCGTGGGCAGCCTCGCACGGCTGGGCCTTCCTCGAGTTCGCCCGTCGCCATGGCGACTACGCCATCGTGGCGGTCGCGGTGCTGATCGAACTGGGTGCGGACGGGACGGCGAGCCGTGTGTCGATCACGCTCGGCGGCGTCGCCGCCACCGCAGTACGCGTGGCCGATGCCGAGGCCGCCCTGCTGGGCACCATCGTCAGCCCGTCCGACATCGATGCGGCTGCCGCCTGCTGCGGCAGTGTCGATGCACTCGGGGACCCGCAGGTGCCTGGATGGTACCGGCAGCGGCTGGCCAGGACCCTGTGCGCGAGGGCGATCCCGATCGCCCTGGCCCGCGCAGCGGGCGGACCCGCATCCGTCCGGCATCCAGGCAACGATGGAACGAATCGATGAACGCTGACGAAGCCATGCGCGAGATCACGCTCGCGGTGAACGGCAAGACCCACACATGCAAGGTTGCCGAGCGGATCAATCTCGCCGACTTCCTGCGCCAGGACCTGCAACTGACCGGGACGCATGTCGGCTGCGAGCACGGAGTCTGCGGCGCCTGCACGGTCCTGGTCGACGGCGTATCCGCCCGCGGCTGCCTGATGCTCGCGGTGCAGGCCGATGGCTGCCGCGTCGAGACGGTGGAGTCGCTGGCCGCCGGCACTCAAGGGGCAGCCGGACTCGGTCCGCTGCAGGCGGCGTTCCGCGACCGCCATGCACTGCAGTGCGGCTACTGCACGCCCGGCATCCTGATGTCGCTCACCGAACTGCTGCGCGACGAACCGTCCCCTGACGAAGAAGCCGTGCGCCTCGTGCTGTCGGGCCACCTGTGCCGATGCACCGGCTACCAGAACATCGTCGCAGCGGCGTTGCAGGCCGCAACGAAGCCGGCCGGAGGCGCCTGACCATGGACACGATCGTACCGTCCGGCCAGGTGGTCGAGCCTGCGGCTGCGACATCCGGGGACGGCTACACTGCGCGCCGGATGTTCGGAACCCGTGCGCCGCGCATCGAAGACCCCGCCCTGCTGCGCGGCGAGGGCCGCTACCTCGACGACATCCGCATGCCCGACCCGCTGCATGCCGCGTTCCTGCGCAGCCCGCATGCGCATGCGCGCGTGGTCCGCATCGACCTGGCGGCCGCACGCGCGCTGCCCGGCGTGGTCGCGGTGTTCGACGCGCAGGCGATCGCGCGCGAACTCACCAGCCTGCGCATGCCGCTCGGCTTCCCGTCGGCGACGCTGCAGAAGGACATCACGCCATGGGTGCTTTCCTGCACTGAAGTGGCCTTCGTCGGCGAGGCGATGGCGATGGTGGTCGCGGAGTCGCGCGCCATCGCCGAGGATGCGCTTGCGCTGATCGAGGTGGACTTCGAGCCGCTGCCGGTGGTGCACGACTGCCACCAGGCCCTCGATGCCGGCGCACCCGTGGTCCGCAGCGATGCGGCCTCGAACATCGCCGAGCGGCTCCAGGTCGGGTTCGGCGAGGTCGACACGGCGTTCGCCGGCGCGCCGCATGTGTTCAGCGAATCGCTGTTCGTGCATCGCGGTGCCGCGCATCCGATGGAAGGCCGCGGCGTGCTCGCGCGCTACGACCCGGTCGAGGACGCGATCACCGTCTGGACGTCTACCCAGATGGCGCACGAAGTGATGCATTCGATCTCGGCGATGCTCGGCATGGACCAGCACAACGTCCGCGTGATCGCGCCGGACGTGGGCGGCGGCTTCGGCTGCAAGTACCTGACCTATCCGGAAGAGGTCGCCATCCCCGCCGCTGCCCGTTGCCTGGGGCGGCCGGTGAAGTGGGTCGAGGACCGCGCCGAGCATTTCGTCAGCGCCATCCACGAGCGCGACCAGTACTGGGACGTCGACATCGCCGTCGACGCGCGCGGCACGATCCTCGGCGTGAGCGGCCGGCTGCTGCATGACCAGGGTGCATACACCCCCCAGGGGATAAACCTGCCGTACAACGCCGCCACCTCGGTGACCGGTCCGTACCGGGTGCCCGCGTACCGGATGGACGTGATCATCTGCCAGACGAACAAGACGCCGGTGATCCCGGTGCGCGGTGCCGGCTATCCGCAGGCTGCGTTCGTGATGGAACGGCTCCTCGACCGGGTCGCGCGCGAGCTGGCGATCGATCGCGCCGACGTGCGTTCGCGCAACCTGATCCCCGCCGAGAAGATGCCCTACGACAAGGGCCTCACCAACCGTGCGGGCGTGCGGTCCATCGTCGACGGCGGCGACTATGCAAGGACGCAGTCGGAAGCCCTGGCGCGCATCGACTACGCCGGCTTCCCCGCCCGCCAGCGCGATGCACGCGCACGCGGCCGTTACCTCGGCCTGGGCCTGGCCAACGCGGTGAAGGCGACCTCGCGCGGGCCGTTCGAGTCGGCGGTGATCCGGGTGTCGCCGCTGGGGCGCATCGACCTCTACACCGGTGCGCTGGCGATGGGCCAGGGCCTTGCAACCGCCCTCGCCCAGATCGCCGCCGAGCAGCTCGACGTCCCGCTCGACATGATCCATGTCACCTGCGGCGACACCGGCCGCGTGTCGCTGGGCATGGGCGGCTTCGCCAGCCGCCAGACCGTGATGGCCGGCTCCTCGGTGCACCTGGCGGCGGTGGAAGTGCGCAACAAGGCGCTGAAGGTGGGCGAGCAGCTGCTCGGCGTGCCGATGGACGCACTGCGCCTGCGCGACGGACGGGTCGAGTCCGTGGCGGACAGCGGGCGCTTCGTCACGCTCGGTGACATCGCACGCAAGCTCAAGGGCGCACCGGGCTACTCTCTGCCGCCCGGCATCACGCCCGGACTCGAGGCCACCGGGCTGTTCCAGACCAACAGCCAGGCGCATGCGAATGCCTGCCACGCATGCGAGGTCGAAGTCGATCCCGGCACCGGGGCGGTGCGCATCCTGCGGTACGTCGCGGTGCACGACAGTGGGCGCTTGGTGAACCCGACGATGGCGGAAGGCCAGATCCATGGCGGCATCGTGCACGGCATCGGCAACGCGCTGTTCGAGAAGATGGGCTATGACGACGAGGCGCAGCCGGTGACCGGCACCTTCGCCGACTACCTGCTGCCGACCGCGACCGAAATCCCGCACATCGAAGTCGTGTTCATCGAGACCCCCTCCCCGACCAACCCGATCGGCGTCAAGGGCATCGGCGAAGCCGGAACCATCCCGGTGGCGCCGACGATCGTGTCGGCGATCGAGGACGCGCTGTCGCCCTGGAACGTGCATCTCGCGGAAGCGCCGGTGTCCCCGGTACGGTTGCTGGAGCTGATCGACGCCGCAACGGCGACCTGAAGCCTTCGGCCGAGCCTCAGGCGCCCAGCAACCGCCAGCTGCTCTGCACCGCCAGCCCGATCGCCATCGCCCAGAGGAACAGCTTCAGCAGCTTCTTGTAGGTCTTCGCATCGATCCTGTCCTGGATGCGCCAGCCGAACCACATCGTGAGCAGCGCGACTGCGGTGAGCGGCAGGGACACCATGATCGCGGTGCGGTCGATCTGCCCGGCCAGCGCCAGCCCCGCCGTCTGCACCAGCCGCGCGCTGACGAAGCAGAGGTTCATCACCTGCGTCATCACCAGCGTCGAAAGGCCCAGCGCCGAAAAATAGATCAGCAGCGGCGGCAGCGCGACGTTGACCGACCCGGAAAGGAAGCCGCCGAGGAAGCCCGCCACCGCGCCGGCGCGTCGCGGATGATTGCGCACCGCCGTCCAGTCGACCCGGTTCAGCGCCTCCTGCCGCAGGTAGACGAACAGCGCCACGGCGAGGAACAGCTTCAGCCAGTCCTGCGGTGCGAAGATGAGTATCTTGGTGCCGATCAGCGCGCCCGGCAGCGTCCACAGCGCAACCGGCCAGTGCTGGCCGAGGCTGCCGCGCCAGTTGCCGCCACGCACGATCGCGACCAGCCCGGTCACGATGTTGGGCACCACGGTGACGACGATGGCCGTCCGGATGTCCATCAGCATCGCCAGCATCGGCGTCGCGATCACCGGAAAGCCGAAGCCGATGGCGCCCTGCAGCAGGCCTGCCGCCGCCACGACGAGGAAGACGGCGGCCCAGACCTGCGGCGACAGTTCGATGCTCATCGCAGCCGCGTGTCCGGGCCAGGCCTCGGGCGTGCCCGCCCGCGGGCGCAGCGCGCCGATGCGCCCTTCGACTGCGGTGGGCTCAAGCCGTGCCGCCCACCGTCAGTCCGTCGATGCGCAGCGTCGGCTGCCCCACGCCCACCGGGACGCTCTGTCCTTCCTTGCCGCAGGAGCCGACGCCGGAGTCGAGCTTCATGTCGTTGCCGATCATGGTCACGCGGGTCAGCGCATCCGGCCCATTGCCGATCAGCGTCGCGCCCTTCACCGGATGCACCAGCTTTCCATCTTCGACCAGCCAGGCCTCGGAGGCCGAGAACACGAACTTGCCGCTGACGATGTCGACCTGCCCGCCACCGAAGTTCACTGCGTACAGCCCGCGCTTCACCGAGCGGATGATCTCTTCCGGGTCCTTGTCGCCGTTGAGCATGTAGGTGTTCGTCATGCGCGGCATCGGCAGGTGCGCGAACGATTCGCGGCGGCCGTTGCCGGTGACCGGCATGCCCATCAGCCGGGCGTTCAGGGAATCCTGGAGGTAGCCCTGGAGCACGCCGTCCTCGATCAGTACCGTGCGCTGCGTCGGGTTGCCTTCGTCGTCGACGTTGAGCGAGCCGCGCCGCTCGAACAGCGTGCCATCGTCGACGACGGTCACGCCGGGCGCTGCGACGCGCTCGCCGATCCGGCCGGTGAAGGCGGACGTGCCCTTGCGGTTGAAGTCGCCCTCCAGGCCGTGCCCGATCGCCTCGTGCAGCAGCACGCCGGGCCAGCCCGGCCCCAGCACGACGGTCATCGACCCGGCCGGCGCCGGCCGGGCATCGAGGTTCAGCAGTGCCGTATCCACTGCCTCCTTGGCATACTGCGCGATCACCGCGTCGGTGAAGTAGGCATAGTCGAAACGGCCGCCGCCACCGGAACTTCCCTGTTCCCGGCGCCCGTCCTGCTCGACGATGACCTGCACCGACATGCGTACCAGCGGGCGCACGTCCGCGCTCTGCAGGCCGTCGTGGCGCGCGACCATCACCACCTCGTACTGGCCGGCGAGCGAGGCCATCACCTGGATCACCCTCGGGTCGCGTGCGCGCGCCGCGCGTTCGATCCGTTCCAGCAGGTCGACCTTGCGCGCCTCGTCGAGGCTGAGCAGCGGGTCCTTCGGTGCATACAGTTCGCGCGCCGCGCCGGTGCGCGCCATCGGCACCGTGGCCTGCTGGCCGGCCCGGGCGATGGCTCGGGTGGCGGTGGCGGCGGCCTCTAGGGCCGGCAGGCTGATGTCGTCGGAATAGGCGAACGCAGTCTTCTCTCCGTTCACCGCGCGTACGCCGACGCCCTGTTCGATCGAGAAGCTGCCCGACTTGACCATGCCCTCCTCCAGGCTCCAGCCCTCGGAGCGCGTGTACTGGAAATAGAGGTCGGCGTAATCGACATGGTGGCTCAGGATGCTGCCGAACACCTTGCCCAGCGCGCCGGTGTCGAGTGCATACGGCGCGAGCAGGCACTGGTCGGCGGTGCTCATCAGCCCGTCGGCCAGGCCGCGCGGGGCCGGCGATGCAGCGAAGGCCGGTGCGGGTGCCGTGCCGGGCGCGCCGGAAGCAGCGGGACTTGCGGAGGAATGGTCGTTCATCGGATCCAGATGGGGACGGAAATCGGGAGGATAAGCCAGGCGCCGGCTATCGGACGCTGCGCAGGGTACGGTGGCTCAGCGCCGGCAGCATGCTGCGCGCGTCCTGCACACGGGCCGGGTCGACATCGGCAAGCACGACGCCGGGCCCCTTCGCCTGTTGCGCGAGGATACGCCCCCAGGGGTCGACCACCATCGAATGGCCATGCGTCTCGCGGCCGTTCGGATGGACGCCACCCTGCGCCGGCGCGACCACGTAGGCCAGGTTCTCGATCGCGCGCGCGCGCAGCAGGGGTTCCCAGTGTGCGTCGCCGGTGGTCTCGGTGAAGGCGGACGGCACGAAGATGAGGTCGACGTCGCCGAAGGACCGGTACAGCTCGGGGAAGCGCAGGTCGTAGCAGATCGACAGCCCGATGCGCCCGAACGGCGAATCGACGGTGACCACCTGCGATCCATGCATGATCGTCCGTTCCTCGGAGTACTTCTCGCGCCCGTTGTCGAAGCCGAACAGATGGATCTTGTCGTAGCGGGCGACGCAGCGGCCGGCGTCGTCGAACACCAGGCTGGCGTTCCAGACCTTGTCCGGATCGTCGCAGGCCAGCGGCACCGAACCGCCGACCAGCCAGACCTCGTGCCGACGTGCCGTCTCGGCGAGGAAGTTCTGGATCGGGCCGTCCCCGGGCTGCTCGCGCGCGACGACCTTGTCGCGGTCGCGCATGCCGATGATGCCGAAATACTCTGGCAGCCCGACCAGCCGGGCACCGCCGGCAGCGGCCTCGGCGATCAGCGCCGCACACTCGGCGAGGTTCCGGCCCACGTCCGGGCCTGACACGGTCTGTACCGCCGCGACCCGGAACGGTTCGACCGGCACCTGCCGGGATTCAGGGGACTGTGGCTGCGGCTGGATCGGGGGGGACGACATGGGAAACCTTCCGGGATGGGACGTTCAGCGCGCCGGCCGTCAGCGCACCAACTCCAGGACGAGGGTGCCTCGCGGCAGGCCTTCGACCACGGTGCTGGCAGCAGGCGCCAGGACGACCCGCCCGGGTTCGACGGCAAGCGCGACCAGCCAGTGCCGCAGTTCGTCGGCACGCAGCCCGTCATTCTGCCCGCCCCCATGATGAATCACCAGCGATGCGTCCGCTGTCGCGAGCAGCGCGGCGACGGCGCCGCGCACCGCCGGCAGGGTGCGGATGACCTCGGCGCTGCGCGGACGATCCCAGAGCACATCGTCGATCGTCCATGCCGCCACGCCGGCGCTGCCCGCCAC
>JAIENF010000559.1 GCA_019751575.1 Burkholderiales bacterium | reverse complement strand
GCGTGCGCTACAGATCGCAGACACGCTCAACGCAGCAATGCCGACCGATCCGCGAGACCGGATCATGCGGAACGCAGACCGCGTGAGCGTGCAATCGACGGGGTTTTACGGTCCGAATGTCGGCGTGCCGTTTAACGGCGGGTCGTGGGCGGTTAACACACCGTTTTCTTCGCAGCCCGGCGGCGCATTCACAGGCAACATCACGGCGTTTCAAGAGTCCTTCTTGTCGATCGCCCGCGCTATCGAGTGGCGACTCACAGGAGGCCCGACCACGCTGCCTACGCGCACGGTTTTCGTCGTGAACTGGGGGGATTTTGATACGCACGACACCCAGGGCAAGACCAGCGGCCGGCTGCCTGACCTGCACAACAGCTACGCACGCGCGATCCGTGGCTTCCGCGATGCCATGATCAACCTCGGCGTGTGGAACGAATGCCTCGTCCTCAACGTCAGCGAGTTCGCGCGGACGCTGCCGATCAACGGCGGTTCAGGCACTGACCACGCATGGGCACGCTCGATGATGGCGTTCGGTGGCGGCGTGCGCGGCCTCGGCAAGTCAGGCTCGACTGGACACTTCGGGGCGCTGCCCTCGACATACGGCTCTTTGTCGAGCGGCAACTACGTGATGGGGTCGCATGATGTGTTCGGCGGGCAAATCGGCTTGGGTTCCGTGGTCCCGGAATTTTCGTGGGAGCAGGGGATACTCCCGGCGCTGACGTGGTTCGGCTGCAACGCGGCAGACCTGAATGAACTGCTCCCCCGGCGCAACCTGTTCGGCGCCGCACCAACTTACATGGTATGAGGACCGCAAACATGACCGAAGCAATCCCTCCGAGGCTGCAGGGCCTGACCCGCGCGGAACTGTCTGCGATGGGCGATGCCGACGTGCTGGCCCGGGCGATCGAAGCGGAGTTGAGCGAGTATTCGTCGCGCGTGACCCGCGACGTGCACAACCTGTACACCGACGATGACGTGCACGCGATCGTTGAGGAACGGCTGGCCGGGCTGCCGGAACACGGCCCGGAGCGCACGGCGATACAGCGCACATACGAGATGATGCTGGTGATCATCGACGGCGGCATCGCGGATCGCCGCTCCGACCACGAACTGCTGCACTGGGTCGCGAAGTTTCGGCCGGTGATGGACTGATGCTCGATCCCATCTCGGTGCGCGAACAGGCCAGGCGCCTGTACGAGCACCAGGGCAAGGCTGTGCGCACGATCGCCGATGCGCTCGACGTGCCCAAGTCCACGATCGCGCGCTGGGCGAAGGCCGACGGCTGGCTGAAGCCTGGCGCGAAGCCGGAACCGCCTACCGTGCCGGCGGAAATGCTCGACGCCTCCCTGTCGCCGGAGGAAGCGATCGCGATGGCGGTGAACACCGGCGTGTCCGTGGTTACCGGGCACCGGGCCGACATCAATTCGGCGAAGGACATCTGCCGGATCCTGCTGCAGGAGCTCCGCGACTCGACGGTGCACGCCGAGACGATCGGCGACCTGATCGAGCAGCAGGATGTAGGCGACCAGGCCAAGGTCGCCATGCAGCGCGCCGTCAGCCTGCCCGAGCGCGCGCTGGTGATGGTGCGCCTGTCCGGGTCGATGAAGACGCTGGTCGAGCTCGAGCGCGTGGCCTTCGGCCTCGACATCAAGCGGCCCGGCGAGGAGAAGCCGCCGGTGCACTTCCGGGCGTTCCTGGGCGGCCGCGAGCAGGCCGAGCGCCACGGCAAGGTGACCATCGATGGATGAGCACCTGATGCGCACCTACGTCGCCAGCAAGACCTTCGTGCGCGTGCACGCCAGCGAGGCGGCTGTGCGCGGCGTCATGGGTCCGGTGGGATCGGGCAAGACGGTCGGCTGCTTCAACGACTGGTGGTTCAACCGGGCGATGCGCCAGCCGGCCAACCGCGCCGGCGTGCGCAAGCGCCGTCTGGTGGTGGTGCGCAACACCTACGCCGAGCTCCAGTCGACGTCGATCAAGACCTTCATGCAGTGGTTCAGCGAAATTGGCAAGCTGCGCCTGTCGGTGCCGATCGAGTTCCGGATCCGCTACCCGCTCGAAGACGGCACGCGGATCGAGGCCGAGGTGCTATTCCTGTCGATGGACCGCCCGGTCGACGTCAAGAAGCTCAAGTCGCTCGACACGTCCGACGTGTTCCTGAACGAGGCCAGTGAACTGGGCAAGCCCGTGTTCGACATGGCCACGGCCCGGATCGGCCGCTACCCGCGCGAGGACAACTACGAGTGCTGGCTGCCGTCGCTGATCATGGACACGAACCCGTGCGATGACGACCACTGGTATTACAAGCTGGCCGAGCGCCCGGAGGAAGAACAGGAGAAACTGAACGAGCTCGAGCAGCTGCTGCAGGAGGTCTGCGGCAGCAACCGCCAGCTGTTCGACTTCTTCCGCCAGCCGCCGGCCATGCTCAAGATGGGCAAGGCGCCGGCGGTGAAGTGGCTGCCCAACCCCGAGGCTGAGAACATCGAGAACCTGCCTGGGGGCTACGCCTACTACATCACCCAGATGGCGGGGAAGTCCGAGGACTGGATCAAGGTCTTCGTGCTGGGCGACTACGGTGTCGTGACCGCCGGCCGGCCGGTGTACCCGGAATTCAGCCAGTCGGTGCACGTCAGCCCCGTGAATCACTCCTACGACCCGCGGCTGCCGCTGGTGCTGGGCTGGGACTTCGGGCACACGCCGTCGGTGGAGTTCGCGCAGATCACGCCGCGCGGGCGCCTGATCGGCCTGGACGAGCTCTGCGGGGACGCGATAGGGCTGAACACCTTCCTGAAGGAGGTGGTGATCCCGCACATGCGCCGCCATTACCCCGGCGCCGAGGTGGTTTCGTGGGCCGACCCGGCGGGCGAGCAGGGCAGCCAGCACGACAAGGAAATGTCCTGCATCAAGCTGCTGAACGACCTGGGCATCCCGACGCGGCCCGCGCACAGCAACGACCCCACGACCCGCCGCGAGGCCGTGGTCGACTGGATGCAGAAAATGATCGGCGGCGAGTGCGCGATGAGCCTGTCGCCCAAGCAGCGCAAGCTGATCCGCGGCATGGCCGGCAAGTACTTCTACCAGCGCCTCGAGGTTTCGGGCGAGGAGCGATTCCGGGACGTGCCCGTGAAGAACATGTATTCGCACCCATGCGAAGGCTGGCAGTACCTGTGCATGGGAACCCAGCTGGAAATCACCAAGGCCGCCAAGGCCGTAAAACGTGCAAGGACAGGGAATGGACGCAGTCGCGTCGTCATCGCTGACGCCGTCGCCGGATACTGAGCAGCGGTCCCCGACCGCCGACCCGGTACAGGCCCTGGCCGCCACGCTCTTGGCCGAGTTCGCGCTCGACAAGGCTGCCCGGTACGAGCAGGAAATCGAGTGGCTCAAGGACTACCGCCAGTACCGCGGCGTCTACGACCCCGACATCCTCGCCAGGCTGTCGAAAGCCCGCTCGCGCGCGTTCATCCGCCTGACCCGCGCCAAGGTGCGGGCGATGACTTCCAGCGTGTTCGAGATGCTGTTCCCCGCCGGCGATCGCAACTTCACCACCACGCCCACGCCGGTGCCGGACCTCGACCCGACGATTCACGCCGCCATCTTCGCCCGCGCCTTGCAGGACGCGCAGATCACCGATCCGAGCCAACTGGACAAGGACGCGGCGCTCAAGCTGGTGCGCGAGTTCGCCGACAAGGCGGCCAAGAAGGATCAGGACCGTCTCGACGACTACCTGTCCGAGGCCAACTACGACACGATCTGCCGCGAGGTGATGCGCTACGGCCACCTGTACGGGACTGGCGTGCTCAAGGGGCCGCTGACCGAGGCTCATGTGGTGAGCCGCTGGGTCGACAAGACCGTGGGCGAGCAGATCGTCACCGAGGTG
Source organism: Burkholderiales bacterium (assembly GCA_019751575.1). Classification (GTDB taxonomy): domain Bacteria; phylum Pseudomonadota; class Gammaproteobacteria; order Burkholderiales; family CAIKXV01; genus CAIKXV01. Next base: position 6,742 of record JAIENF010000559.1, on the reverse strand, counting down.
GTCGAGGAGGAGAAGCGCCGGCCAGGCGTGGAGTGCCGCCCGATCTGGTGCGTCTACCCCGACCGCAATGCCGCAGACCCGGACAGCGCCGAGCACTTCTTCGATCGGCACATCCTGAACCGCGCGCAGCTGGTGAAACTCGCCAAGCGCCGCGGCTTCGACGCCAAGGCGATCCTCGAGCATGTGCTGCGCTACCCGGACGGGGACGCGCAGCAGCTGGAGCACTGGGAGTCCGAGCTCAAGATCGTGGGCAATCGGATCACCCAGGGCCCGCCGCGCAACCGCTTCCTGCTGCTCGAACGCTGGGGCATGCTCTACGGCAACATGCTGCGGCAGATCGGGATCACGCAAGACCCGATGCGCCGCCCCATCCGCGACGACGAGCAGTACGAGTCGCAGGTCTGGATTCTGGGCAACCGGGTCGTGAAGGCGGTCCTGAACCCGATGCCCACGAAGTACCGGCCCTATCACTTCTACTTCTTCGAGCGCGACGAGGGCTGTTTCTGGGGCGAGGGCGTCGCCCGCATCTACCGCGACCCGCAGTCGCTGTTCAACGCCGCCATCCGGGTGTCGATCGACAACGCGGCCATCGCCGGCGGGCCAATCACCGAAATCAACCGCGACCTGCTCGAAGACGAGGAGGACGCCGAGGAAATCGGACCCTTCCGCACCTACATCCGCAACGGGATCGGCGAGGACGCCAAGGCGCCGGCCATCCGGGTCTACGAGGTGCCGTCCTACGTCGACCAGAACCTGCGGATGGCCTCCGTGTTCAAGGAACTGGGCGACGAGGTGTCGACGGTCCCGAGCTACCAGTACGGCCAGAACGCCAAGGGCGTCGCCTCGACGGTGGGCGGGCTCGAGATGCTCATGGGGCGCAACGAGCAGGGCATCAAGGACGTCGCCGTCAACTGGGACAAGGGCATCACCGAGCCGTTCATCGGCGCCCTGTACGACTGGATGATGATGTACGACCGGGATCAGGCTGCCCGCGGGGACAGCAAGATTCAGGCTCGCGGGGCGTCCGCCCTGGTGTCGCGCATGCTCCGGGCCCAGTCCCTCATGCAATTCCGGATGTCGACGTCCAACGAGCTCGACGCCCCGTACATCAAGCGCGGCCAGCTGATCGAGGCCGAGGCGCGCGCCCTGAACCTGCCGCCGCACGACTATGTGCGCACCGAGGAGGAGGTGCAGGCCACCGGCGCGAACCTGCCGCCGGAGGTGATGGCGCACATCCAGCAGCTGACCGAGGCGCTCCAGGCCAAGACGCAGGAGGCCGACGAACTGGCAGACATCGCCGAGAACGCCCTGGCCGACGCGAAGGACGAGCGCGAGGACGCCGCCGCCGAGGCCGCGCACGCGATCGAGCGCATCCGCGCTGCGCAGAAGGATGCTTCCGCGGCGCTGACCATCATGCAGGAGCGTACCAAGCGCATGGAAACCGAGGCGCGGCTGCGCGACGCCGAGAAGCAGCTGCAGAAGCTCAAGCCGGCCGAGGGCGGAAAAGAGAAGAAGAAGGAGAAGTCCCGTGCCAGTGCGTGACCTGAAGCGCGCCCGCCTGATTGCGGTGGCGGATCTTCGCGCGCAGCCGCCGGTCGTCATCCAGATGGTGCTCGCCCTGTTCGAGGCCGAAGTCGAAGTGCTCAAGGAGTCGATGCTCGCACCGGGCGCCGAGTCCGAAGACCTGGCCGGCGCACGCGCGGCCGCCATGGCGCTGCGCAACCTGGGCGTGGAACTGACCCGCCGGCCGCGCCTGGAGAAAGACCCAGACAAACCGGAGGCCGAGGCCTATGTACTCGACCCCGTTGCAGGAATCTGACCGCCATGCGGTCAACAGCGAAGCCCCGGCCCGAAAGGATCCCGGGGCTTCTTTCTATGGTGACGACCCCGAACGGATGCGGCCCGGCAACGGACCCCGCGAGCGCCGTACGGCCGCACGGAGAGCAGTGAAATGACCGACGCAACAGACGACTTCTTCGCAGGGTTCAACCAGTCCGCCACGCCAGGCTCGACTGCGCCCGCCGCAACGCCCGATCCGGCACCCGCCGCCGAGCAGAACGACGAGCACAGCCAGCAGCCCACTGACGCAGCGGGCCGCGAGAACGATCCATCCTACTGGCGCGCCCGCTTCGAGCAGGCGAATGGTCAACAGCGCAAGATCGCGCAGCAGCTGAAGGACGAGGCAGATGCGCGTGCGCGCGCCGAAGCCGATGCCCAGCGTGCCCGCGACGAAGCGAACGAGGCCCTTCGACGTGCGGACGAAACGGCGCAGTTGGCCGCGCAACTGAAGCCCGATGCCGGCGAGCAGCCGCAATCCGATCCCGAGTTGGACGCCCTGAACGAACAGGCGCCGACTGTCATGGCCGGTGTGCGCAAGCTGATCGACCGGGAACTGGCGCCGGTGCGCAAGCAACTGACCGCGCGCGAGCAGGACGAATCCGCCCGGGCGGCACGCATCGCGGCACAGGAGCACGCCAATGCGATCGCGGCCAAGCACCCGGACTGGATGCGAGTCGGCAACAGCAACGAGTTCAACGCCTACATCGACCGCCTGCCGCCGTGGCAGAGGCAGTCGGCGCTGCGCGTGAAAGCTCAGGGCACCGCCGATGAGATCGTGAGCCTGCTCGATTCGTACAAGCAGTCGGGTTCCCCCCCTTCCGTTCCCGAGTCCGACCCCGACGACATGTCGTCCGTCGCGTCCGGCGCCGTCCGGCCCAACACCGGCGGTGATCCGCGCGCGATGAATGACGACTTCTCTGCCGGGTGGACCCAATCCGTTCGCGGATAACCCCACTCATACGAGGTATCAACCATGAGCAAGACCCTTTACGGCGACATCTCGCCCCGTACCGCCGGCTATGCCGTCGGCCAGTTCCTGAAGCGTGCACTGCCCTACCTGATCATCGAGCGATTCGGCCAGACGTTCGTGATCCCGAACAACAAGACCAAGGTGGCGATCTTCCGTCGCTACGAGGCCCTGGCCAACACGCCGAACGCGCTGACCGAAGGCGTCACGCCGACGGCGAAGTCGCTGACCAAGACCGACGTGACCGCGCAACTGGCGCAGTACGGCGATCTGATCACGATCAGCGACGTGGTGATGGACACCCACGAAGACCCGGTCCTGCAGCAGGCGATCGACGTTCTGGGCGAGCAGGCGGCCCAGATGATCGAAATCGTCCGCTTCAACGTGATCAAGGCCGGCACCAACGTGTTCTTCGCCAACGGCACGCAGCGCTCGTCGGTGAACACGAAGATCACCACGACCCTGCAGCGCCGGATCGTGCGGACGCTCAAGCGGCAGAACACCGCGAAGATCACCTCGATCATCCGGTCCACGCCGAGCTACGAAACGGCCAACGTCGCGCCGGCGTATGTCTGCCTGCATCACCCCGATGCCGAGGGTGACGTGCGCGACATGAACAACTTCACGCCGTCGGAGCGGTACGGGTCGGTCAGCCCGTGGGAGAACGAAACCGGCAAGGTCGAGGAGGTGCGCTTCGTCTGGTCGACCATCTTCGCGCCGTGGGTCAACGCCGGTGGTGCGGCGGGCGCGATGATCAGCACGAACGCCGCCAACGCCGACGTGTACCCGTTCATCTTCCTGGGCCGCGACGCCTACGGGATCGTGCCGCTGCGCGGTCAGCAGTCGCTGACCCCGATGGTGGTCAACCCGACCTCGAGCGACAGCGACCCGCTGGCGCAGCGCGGCCACGTTGCCTGGAAGTCGATGCAGACGGCGCTGATCCTCAACGACGCATTCATGTCGCGTCTCGAGGCCGGCGCAACGCAGTAACTCCCTTCGCAGTACCGAATAGCCCGGCGCTCCGGCGCCGGGTGTTCATCCTTCCTCAAGGAGCAAGACCATGAAACAGCCGCTTCTCAGCCGCATCAGCAACGACGCCGTCTTTTCCTGCCTCGCCTTCATGTGCTACGCCAAGGCAGTGCTGGCCGAAGGCACCAACGCCAACACCTTCCGCGCGACCAACCCGTTCAGCTTCACCATCGACGGGATCATGTACACCCGCGCGGCCATCGACAACGTGGCGTTCAGCACCACCAACCTGGCCGTGCACGGGCCTTCCCAGCGCCGCATCTATCTGGTGCAGATCGACGCCGACGGCAACCTGACCACGAAGCAGGGCGCGCCCTTCGGCGAAATCCCGTCGCCTGGCGGTGGCAACGACAACGGCGTGCCGTATGTGCAGGCGCAGGGCGCGATCACCGGCATCAGCAACGCCTACATGCCGCGGGTCACCTCGGCGGCGCACGGTCGGCAGACGGGCGACACCGTGCAGATGCAGGGCATCGTGGGCCCGTCGATCCTGAACGGTCAGACCTACACCGTCCGCCGGGTCGATGCGAACAACTACGACCTGCTGAACGTGGACGGTCGCCAGCTGCCGCCCTACCAAGGTGGCGGGTTCTGGACCGAGATGGAGCTCGCGCGCACCGCGGTGGGTGCGATCGTGGTGGAAACCAACGCGGTCACCACGTTCACGCCGGGCAGCGTCGACCTGTCGGCCGCCGGCATCACCGCGTCCTACATGGACTTCGCCATGGTTCCGGCCATCCGCCGGCAGTAACACCGCCGCACTGATTCTGGTGCGTTCAGGGCCGGGGAAACCCGGCCCTTTCCTTTTGTGGAGACGAACATGGAAAAGGCGACTGCCTGGGCCAGGATGAAGAAAGAGGAGCTCTACGATGCCTGCAAGGGTCGTGGGCTCGACGTGAACAAGGACATGCTGCGCCCGCAGCTGATCGAGATGCTGACCGCCGAATTCGGCGACGCACCGGACCCCGAATCGCTGTTCGTGCCGCCGGAGAACTTCAGCGGCGGGACCGTGCGCATGTCGCTGCCGGCCGACAAGGACAACCCGCGCCCGGTGAAGGTGCTGGTCAACGGCAAGCGGTGGGACATCAAGCGCGATCAGGTCGTGGATGTGCCGATCGAGGTTGCCCGCGTGCTGCGTGACGCCAAGGAAACCCACTTCCGCGACACCGGCAAGCGCACCAGCGAGGGCAACGTCGATTACGAGGAGTACGAAGTGCCGCGCTTCCCGATGCAGGCCGTGCTGGATGACATGCGGGTATGAGTTTCAACGCCGGGGATGTGCTCGCCGACGTGCGTGACGCGCTGCAGGACACCGACGTAGACCTGCGGCGCCACGCTGACTCGACCATCCTCGGCTACCTGTCCGATGGCCTGGTGGAAACCTGCGTGCGCCGTCCCGACCTGTTCTCGACGTTGGCGGTGATCCCGGCCGCGGCCGGGGCGTTCCAGTCGGCGCCGGTCGATTCCGTGCGCGTGATCGATGTCATCAAGCTGGTCGGCGGGAACGTGCTGATCGAATGCGAGAAGGACGCGGTCGACGCCGACAACCCGGGCTGGATGGACGAACCGGGCACGCCGCTCAACTGGATGCGCTACGTCAAGGATCCGAATCGGTTCCTGCTGGCGCCGCCGCCGGTGGGCACGGAGTCGATCCAGATCATGTACGCGCGCACGCCCGTCCGGGTGGCTGCCCTGTCCGACGTGGTGCCGCTCCCCGCCGCCTATCGGCCGGCGCTGTTGGCTTACGCCGTGTTCCGGGCAGAGACGAAGAACGACCAGTCGGTGCTGGACGGCCGGGCGAAGCTCATGTGGGACGTGTTCCTGGCCTCGCTGGTGGCCTCGGTCCAGAGCAAAGAGACGACCGACGGGTTCGACAACGGGCCCAAGACGGCACGGAGACGCTGATGGCCGAGTGGCGTGACTTCCTCCCCGAAACGATGCGCCTGTGCCCGTCGGCCCCGCGCGTCGTCGCGCTCACCCAGATCAAGGAAGCGTGCATCGACTTCTTCCACCGGTCGCGCTGCTGGCGCGTCGACCTCGCGCCCATGGTGGTGCCGGTGAGCACGACGACCTTCGCGCCGGTGCCGCCGCTGGCCACCGAAGTGGTCGACATCATGTCGGCGCAGTGGGACGGCAAGACGATCACGGTCAAGTCTCGGCAGGAGCTCGACGACGAATTCGGCGGCTGGCGCGCGCTGCAGCCGTCCGATCGTCCGCTGATGCTCACCCTGACCGACGAGCGCACGGTGCGCCTGATCCCCATGAACACCGCCGCCGGCACGCTGGACATCTACGCGGCCATCAAGCCCTCGCGCGACGCCACCGGCGTCAGCGATGCGCAGTTCTCCGAGCATGTCGAGACGATCGCGATGGGGGCCGCCCATCGGCTGCTGATGATGCCCGACAAGGCCTGGACGAACTTCGAGCTCGCCGGCGAGCGCATGAGCGCGTTCCGCGACGGCATCCGCAAGGCGCGCAACCTGGCCAAGCGCGGCTACGCGCGATCGAACAACCTGTACGCGCCCGCGCGTCGATACGGAGGCCTCTGATGCCGCCAGTCGGGATTGAGAACCAGGCCTACGGTCAGCTTGCCGGGGCCGTTCTGGCAACCGATGTTGTCTTTACGCTGCAGTCCGGGCAGGGCGCGCGATTCGGCGCCTTCCCGGCCGGCATGTTCAAGACCGCGCGCGTGGTCAGGACCGACGGCACGCTCGAGTACGTGAAGATCACCAGCCGTTCAGGCGATGCGCTGACCGTTGCCCGGGGTCAGCAGGGCTCTGCGGCCATCACCTTCTCGATCAACGACCGGATCGAGATAGTCCCCGACAAGGGGACGATGGCCGAGTTCGTGCAGCGCGGGCTGCTGGAGCAGATGCTGGTAGCGGGCGGGACGGCCGATGCGATCAC
>JAIENF010000244.1 GCA_019751575.1 Burkholderiales bacterium | reverse complement strand
GGAATGGCCCGCGCTGCGGCCGGTGCATGACCAGGTTGGCGCCTATGCGTACGAACCGATCACGTCCGTCTACCTCCAGTATCCAGCCACGGTGCGGCTGCCGCGCCCGATGACCGGCTTCACCGAAGGTCCGGGACAATGGGTGTTCGACCGCGGCACCCTCACCGGCCAGGCCGGGCTGCTCGGGATGGTGATCAGCGCATCGACGGCGCAACGCATGCCCGGCGCCGACCCGCTTGCAGACGCGGTGCACCGGCAGCTCTGCGACCTCGTGCCCGGCCTGCCAGGCCCCGCATGGAGCAAGGTCATCACCGAGAAGCAGGCGACCTTCGCCTGCACGCCGGGGCTGGACCGCCCCGGCCCCCTGACCGCGGCACCGGGCGTCGTGCTCGCCGGCGACCATGTGGCGAGCGACTATCCGGCCACGCTCGAGGGCGCCGTGCGCAGCGGACTGCAGGCAGCCGAGGCGGTGCTCGCCGGGTTGCACCACGGATGAGGCGGCGCGGACGATAATCGCGCCCCACCCGCCGGACATCGCCGGGCGGGCAAACCCAACGGACCCCGAACGATGATCGACACCCTCCGCCTGCCTGGAAACCACGTGCCTGCCGCCGATTGCCTGCGGGACCGGGTGGTGATGATCACCGGCGCCGGCCAGGGACTCGGTCGCGCCGCGGCGCTGGCCTGTGCGGCGCATGGCGCGCAGGTGGTCCTGCACGGGAAGCGGCAGAAGAAGCTCGACGCGGTGTACGACGAGATCGTGGCGGCCGGCGCGCCCGAACCCGTCATCTTCCCGCTCGACCTGGCAAAGGCCACCGATGCCGACTTCCAGTCGATGGCCGCGGCGATCGCCGGGCAGCTGGGACGGCTCGACGGACTGGTCCACTGCGCGGTGCACCTGGACCAGCTGCGGCCGCTCGACGACGAGACGATCGACCGCTGGCTGTCGGCATTGCGCGTGAACCTGGTCGCCGCGGCCGCCATCAACCGGGCCTGCCGTCCACTGCTTCAGGCCTCGCCGTCGGCCTCGGTGGTGATGACCATCGAGACGCATGCGCTGTCGCCGTCGATGTTCTGGGGCAGCTTCGCGCTGTCGAAACAGGCCGTGCTGTCGCTGGTCGCGGTGCAGGCCCAGGAATGGCGCCTGATGGAGAACCTGCGGATCAACGCGCTGCTGCCGGGCCCGGTGGCCAGCCCGCAGCGGAACCGGACCCATCCGGCAGAAGACGCGGCGGCGCTGCCGGCGCCCGAAGCGATCACGGCCGGCTACCTCTACCTGCTGGATCCCGCAGGCATGCAGGCGTCGGGGCTGCTGCTGGACATGACGCCGGCGCATGCGGCACCGCACACGGCGGCCGCCCCCGCCTCCGGGCCGGCAAGCGCCTGACCCTCGGCCGGGGCTGGATCCCGGCCGCCCGGCACCGCTGCCCTGCACGGGGCCGCGGGGCCCGCGTGGTCACTACGCCCTGGGCAGCCTGTCGCGGACGCGATCGGGTATCGGCGTCGACTTCTGCGTCTCGTGGTCGATCCAGACCATCACCGCCTCGCCTTCCGCGTAGATGACCGAGACATCCTTCGCATCGCGCATCACGTAGCGATGCCGGAAGCTGCTGCGGCCCGGGACGGCGCAGTAGACCAGGATCTCGAGCGTGGCCGGGTAAACGACCGAGCGGATGTACCGGCAGGAGGTCTGCGCGACCACCGGGCCCTTGCCCTCGCCATGCCGGTCGGGTGCGAAACGCTCGAACCACTCGATGCGCGCCTGTTCGGTGAAGCGGAAGTACTGGACATTGTTGACATGGCCCTGCGCGTCCATGTCGCCCCAGCGCACGGGCAACGTCACGGCAAGCATCAGTTCATGGTCATCGGTGAAGGCAGGCTTCGAAGGCGGCTGGGGGGTGTCGGCAGGCATGGTTCCGTTCGTGAGCGAGGCGTTCTGTGGGGAGGGACGGAAATGATTCCGATAGAATGCGAGGTTACCCGACGTTGTGCCGCCGCGGCTTGCCGGTGTCGCGCGCCGGGTGCGGCTGGCGGTGATTGACGGTTATCGGTCCGACACGACGGAGTCTTCATTGAGCGCACCACACGACGGTTCATCCCCCGGGTCCAGCACCGCCTCCGCCGGCATCGGCCGGGGCGAAGCACGCACCGACCGCGAATCGATGCCCTACGACCTGGTCGTGGTCGGCGCCGGCCCGGCGGGCCTGGCGGCAGCCATCCGCGCGAAGCAGCTGGCCGCCGGCGCCGGGCGCGAGGTCAGCGTGTGCGTGATCGAGAAGGGGTCGGAGGTCGGCGCGCACATCCTGTCGGGCGCGGTGATGGACCCGCGCGCGATCGACGAGCTGCTGCCCGACTGGAAGGCCGAGGGTGCACCGCTCGACGTCGAAGTGAGCGAGGACCGCTTCCTCTTCCTCACCGAAGGTGGCCAGTACCAGGTCCCCAACGCACTGCTGCCCGACTGCTTCCGCAACCACGGCAACTACGTGATCAGCCTGGCCAATGTCTGCCGCTGGCTGGCCACCCGGGCCGAGGCACTGGGCGTGGAGATCTTCCCCGGTTTCGCCGCCACCGAGGTACTGTTCGACGACGCCGGTGCCGTGCGCGGCGTCGCCACCGGAGACCTCGGCATCGACCGCACGGGCGAACGCACCGCCGCGTTCCAGCCAGGGATGGAACTGCACGCGTCCTATACCCTGTTCGCGGAAGGCTGCCGCGGCCAGCTCGGCCGCCAGCTCGAGGCGCGCTTCGACCTGCGCGACGGCCGTGACCCGCAGGTCTACGGCATCGGCCTGAAGGAACTGTGGCAGGTCGATCCGTCCCGGCACCAGCCCGGGCTGGTGGTGCACACGGCGGGCTGGCCCCTCGACCGCGACACGTATGGCGGCTCCTTCCTCTATCACCTCGACGACAACCAGGTTGCGGTCGGGTTCGTGGTCGGCCTCGGCTACCGCAACCCCTACCTCAGTCCGTTCGACGAGTTCCAGCGCTACAAGCAGCATCCGTCCATACGCACGTTCCTCGAAGGCGGCAAGCGCATCGCCTATGGCGCGCGCGCGATTGCCGCCGGCGGCCTGCAGTCCCTGCCCAAGCTGGTGTTTCCCGGCGGTGCGCTGGTCGGTTGCGACGCAGGCTTCCTCAATGCATCGCGCATCAAGGGCAGCCATGCCGCCATCAAGTCCGGCATGCTCGCAGCCGAGGCGGCATTCGCGGCGCTCGGGGAAGGCCGCAGCGCGGACGAGCTCGCAGCCTACCCCGAGGCGTTCAAGGCGAGCTGGCTGCACGACGAGCTGCACCGCGCGCGCAACTTCAAGCCATCGCTGTCGAAGGGGCTGCTGACCGGCGCGCTGCTCGTCGGCATCGACCAGCTCGTCCTTCGCGGCAAGGCGCCGTGGACGATGCACCACGGATACGCCGACCACGAGACCCTGGTCGACAAACGAAACGCCAGGCCGATCAGCTATCCGAAGCCCGATGGCGTGATCTCGTTCGACCGGCTGTCGTCGGTGTTCATCTCCAACACCAACCACTCGGAAGACCAGCCGGCGCACCTGACGCTGAAGGATGCCACGGTCCCGATCCGCATAAACCTCGAGCGGTTCGACGCGCCCGAACAGCGCTACTGTCCGGCGGGGGTGTACGAGATCGTGCACGAGACCGTCGACGGCCAGGCGTCGCCGCGGCTGCAGATCAACGCGCAGAACTGCGTGCATTGCAAGACCTGCGACATCAAGGACCCGACGCAGAACATCGTGTGGGTGGCGCCCGAGGGTGGGGGCGGCCCGAACTATCCGAACATGTGAACCGACGATCGAACCCCGAGGCCGGACCCCCATGAGTGCACTGACCGAATCTCCCGCGTGGACGGCACTCGCCGGGCACCAGCCTTCCATCGCCGGTCGCCATCTTCGCGACTGGTTCGCCGCCGAGCCGGACCGGGCGGCCCGGCATTCCTTCGAGGGCGCCGGCGTGTTCGCCGATTTCTCCAAGCACCGCGTGGACGAGCGCGCCCTCTCGCTGCTGCACGACCTGGCGGTACAGCAGGACGTCTGCGGCTGGCGCGACCGGATGTTCGCCGGGGATCCGATCAATTCCGCAGAGGGCCGCGCGGCCCTGCATACCGCCCTGCGCCGGCCGGCCACCCTGCCCCTCCGGGTCGACGGAATCGACGTGATGCCTGGCGTGGCCGAGGTGCTGGGCCGGATGCGCACGTTCTGCGCGGCAGTGCGCAGCGGAGACCGGCGCGGGCATACCGGGCAACGGTTCACCGACGTGGTCAACCTTGGCATCGGGGGCTCCGACCTGGGCCCGGCGATGGTCACCGATGCGCTGCAGCCGTACACCTCGGCGACACTGCGGGTGCACTACGTATCCAATGTCGATGCCGCCGACCTCGTGCCCAGGCTGGCCGGGCTCGATCCCGCGTCCACCCTGTTCATCATCTGCTCGAAGACGTTCACCACGATCGAGACCCTCACCAACGCCGACACCGCCCGCCAGTGGCTGGTCGACGGGCTGGGCGATCCGCGCGCGACCGGGGCGCATTTCGTCGCGGTCAGCACCAACCTGGAAGGGACGCGCCAGTTCGGCATCGATGCCGGCAACGTGTTCGGCTTCTGGGACTGGGTGGGCGGCCGCTACTCGCTGTGGTCGGCGGTCGGCCTGGCGGTGATGCTGGCCGTCGGACCTGACGCCTTCGACGAACTGCTGGCCGGTGCGCGGGCGATGGATGAGCATTTCCTGCAGGCACCGATCGAGCGCAACCTGCCGGTGCGCATGGGCCTGCTGGGCGTCTGGTACGGAAACTTCTTCGGCGCAGCCTCGCACGCCGTCCTGCCCTACGACCAGCGGCTGCAGCGCCTGCCGGCCCATCTGCAGCAGCTCGAGATGGAGAGCAACGGCAAGTCGGTCGACCGCCAGGGAAGGCGGATCGACCACGCCACCTGCCCGGTGATATGGGGCTCGCCGGGCACCAACGGCCAGCATGCCTTCTATCAGCTGCTGCACCAGGGGACGCAGCTGATCCCGGCCGATTTCATCGTCGCGCGGCAGCCGCACCATGCGCATCCGGCGCACCACCGGCTGCTGGTCGCCAATTGCCTCGCCCAGACGGAGGCGCTGGCGTTCGGCAAGACCACCGACGAGGCACGCGCCGAGCTGGCCGCGCGCAGCGTGTCCGGGGAACGGCTGGCGCTCCTGTCGGCAAACCAGACCTTCGCGGGCAACCAGCCGACCACGACGCTGGTCGTCGAACGGCTCGATCCGCATGCGGTCGGGGCGCTGGTGGCACTCTATGAACACAAGGTGCTGGTCCAGTCCGCCCTCTGGAACATCAATCCGTTCGATCAGTGGGGCGTCGAACTGGGGAAAAAGCTGGCGTTGCGGATCGGAACCTGCCTCGAGCCGGGCGCGAAGCCGATGCCCGGGATGGACGGCTCGACCCGGGCGCTGATCGACCGGCTCGGGACGTGATCCGGCGCTGGCTGCCGTCATTTCCGACAGCCACCGCTAAACCCTGGCCGACCGCTGCCGCTAAAGGTGGGCGACTCCGCTCGCCCGCGCAGGCGCGGCGTCCCCCCCTGTCCAGGCCGCCACGCGGAGCCGGCAAGACCTTCAACCTTCCCGATCCCGCACCTCGATGGCAAGCGCCCTGACGCACCCGCCGCCCGATCCCGCCGAAACCCGCGGTCCGGCCAGGCTCTGGTTCACCCTGGCGGGCGTCGTCATGTTCATCGTGCTCGCCACCTACGCGGCGTCGCAGCAGAATGAAGCGCGGGCGCTGGCGGACTTCCGGTACGCAGCCGACAGGTACCAGGCCGAACTGGAACGCGAACTGCGGGGCTACCAGGCCCTCACGCTGAGCATGGCGGCAGGCCTGGGTGCCTCCAGCGGCGCCGTGTCCCGGTCACGCTTCGAGCAGCTGGCTGCCGCATTCACCGGCACCGACGCGCTGGGCCCGCTCGGTGCCATCTCGCTGGTCGAACGCGTGGAGGACCGCCGGCTGCAGGCATGGGCGGCGAGCCTGCGCAGCGAGTACCCGGAGCTGGACTTGCCGCTGCCGGCGCCCGCCGCGCAGGCGGGACAGGATACGCAAGGGTCGGATCGCCTGATGGTGCGCAACCGCTGGCCGATCTGGATGGCGGTCGACACCATCGGCAGGGACAAGCGGAACCAGCGTCCGCGGGTGGCTGCCGCAATGGAGGCCGACGGTTCGAAGCTGCCGACCCTCAGCCAGGTGTTCATCGAACCGACGCTGGACGGGCCGGCGGCCGCCTATGTGTTCATGGCGCCACTCGGGGTGCATGCCGGCATCAAGCCGATGCGGGACCTGCCGCCGCAGTCGACGCCCAGTCTGGGCGCGACCGACGCTCGGCAGTGGGTGTCGGTGCTGTTGTTCGCCGAGGAACTGTTCCGCGCACCCATTCCCGCAGACGCCCCGGCCATCTCGGTGCATGTCGTCGACGTCGACGCACCCGATTCCGAGGTCCAGGTGGTCCATGCCTCGCCTGGCCACCGCGGCGGTGCCGGCGCACGCTTCACCGAAAGCCGGATGCTGTCGGCGATGGGCCGGAGCTGGCATGTGACCTACGCCAGCACGCCCGGCTTCGAAGCGGCCCACCGCGACATCGCGTCGAAGACGATCGGACTGGCCGGGCTGCTGGCCAGTGTCGGCGTGCTGCTCGCGTTCATGCGCCTGGGCCGCGCCGAGCGGACGGCCAGCGCGCAGCGCGCGCGCAGCGAGGCCCGCTTCGAGCAGCTCAACGCGATGCTTCCGATCGGCGTGTTCGAGACCGACGCCCGGGGCACGCTCTCCTACGCGAACGATGCCGCCTGCGCGCTGGCCGGCGCGCCGCGCGCGCGCCTGCTCGGGCGGGGCTACCTGCGCCGCATATGCGTCTCCGACCGCCGCTGGCTGCTGGACGAGTGGCGTGCGTTCGCCGGAGGCGGCGCACCGTTCCGTGCTGAACATCGGATGCGCGGCGACGACGGGCGCGAACGATGGATGCTCACCGAAGTGGTGCGGCAGACCGGCGCCGACGGCCTGCCAATCGGCTTCGTCGGCACCTGCATCGACATCAGCGACCGCCGCGCGTTCGAACTCGACCTGCTGCAGGTGCAGCAGCGCGCGCTCGCCGCCGAAGCACGGTTGATGACCGCCATCGACGCCATGGATTCCGGCTTCGCGCTGTACGGGCCGGACCAGCGGCTGGTGATCTGCAATGCACGCATGCGTGCGTTCTTCGGGCCGCACGCCGAGGCGGTGCACCCCGGCATGGAGCGCGACCAGGTGCTGCGCCTGCTCTACCGGGCGCTCTCGGGCAATGCCGACGACGAGGAGGCGGAACGGTTCCTGAAAGGGCGCGCACCGCTCGACGGCATGTCGTCCGGTTCCGAGGAGCAGATCGGCGGACGCTGGTACCGGAACGACCGCGGACGCACGACGAACGGCGACATGATCGCGCTGCGCACGGACATCACGCAGGAGAAGCTGCGCGACCTCGAGATCCAGAAGCTTGCCGCAGTGGCCAGCCAGACCGCCGACGGCGTGGCCCTGATCGACCCTTTGGGCCGCATCGAATGGGTAAATGCGTCATACGAGCGCCTGACCGGCTTCAATCTCGACGAGATCCGCGGCATGCGCGGCCGCGATTTCCTGGCCGGTCCGATGACCGATCCGGTCGCACTCGCGACGATCACCGCCGGGAGCGAATCGCTCGAACCGTACCAGGTGGATGTCGTCCATTACACCAAGCAGCGTGAACCGGTCTGGTTCGAGGTGCGCAGCCAGCCCTGGTTCGATGCGGCGGGGAATCCGATCGGATCGATCCAGACCCGGTTCGACATCGGCAAGCGCAAGGCCGCCGAGGCTGCCGCGAGGGCGGCGCTGTCCGAACAGCGGCGCGCGGAAGAACGACTGCGCGAGTCGATCGACTCGCTCGATGCCGCGTTCTCCCTGTTCGACAGCGCGGAACGACTGGTCGTCTGCAACCAGCTGTACCTGAGCATGTTCGGCGCTGGCGCCCCGAGGGTACAAGCCGGCATGCTGAAGGAAAAGCTGCTCGAACTGCTCTGGCAGGAGGTCCTCGCCGCCGGCGGTTCGCCGGACGCCGACGCACGCGACACCTGGATGCGCGAGAGGCTCGCGGAATTCAGGGCCGCCAACGAATCGAGCGAGTACCGGATCGGCGGCCGCTGGTACAACACCAGCCACCGCCGCACGCCAGCCGGGGACACCGTTGCGCTGCGCATCGACATCACCGATGCGAGGACTCGCGAGGAGGAACACCGCAGGCTGGCGATCATCGCGCGCGAGACGAACGACGGCGTGCAGATCCTCGATGTCGACCACCGTACGGTCTGGATCAATGCCGCCTTCGAGCGCCTGACAGGCTTCAGCCTGGACGAGGTCCGGGGACGCCGTGGCCGCGACTTCCTCGCCGGCCCGGGCACCGACCCGGCCACCATGGAGCGCATCGCGAGCCGCATGACCTCGCGGCTTCCCTTCAGCGTGGAGATCCTCAACTACGACCGTGCCGGGAAGCCGGGCTGGTGGGACGTGCGCGGCCAGCCCCTGTTCGACGACGGCGGCGTCCACATCGGCTATTTCCAGACCCGGTTCGACATCACCGCGCGCAAGGCGGCCGAAGCAGCGGCCAGCAATGCGCTGGCGGAGCAGCGGCTGGCCGAGACCCGGCTGCTGCAGGCGATCGAATCGCTGGACGACGCCTTCGCGCTCTACGACAGCAATGAGCGCCTGGTGCTCTTCAACGAAGGCAACCGCCTGCTCGCCGGAGAGGCCCAGGACCGGATCCGCACCGGCATGACCAAGCAGGAGGTTCTGCAGTTGATCGCCGAGGTGCAGGTGCCGGAATCCGAAGGCCCGGCGGCGCGAGAAGCATACGTGCAGTTGCGGCTTGCCGAGCACCGCTCGGCCAACGTACAGGTCGAGCGCCGGATCGGACAGCGCTGGTATCGCATCACCCTGCGCCGCACGCCGATGGACGATGTCGTCGTCACCTGTTCGGACATCACTGCGGCCCGCGAACGCGAGGCCCAGCTGGAGAAGCTGTCGCTGGTGGCGAGCCGGACGGCGAATTCCGTGATGATCATGGATGACATGAACCGGATCGAATGGGTCAACGAAAGCTTCGAACGGCAGACCGGCTACACGATGGGCGAAGCGCTTGGCGGTTCGCCGGGCAAACTGATGTCCGGGCCGCTGACCGATGCTGCGCTGGTAGCCGAGATGGAGCGCATGTCCAGCCAGGGGGTGGGCTACCGGGTCGAGCTCATCAACTACCGCAAGAACGGCGACCCGTACTGGGCGAGCGTGGAACGCCAGCCGATCCGCGACGACCGCGGGCGGATCGTGCGCTGGATCCGCCTGTCGCTCGACGTCAGCGAACGCAAGCGAACGGAACTCGCCCTGCGCGCGAGCGAGGTCAACAGCCGCATGCTCGCCGAGGTGGTGCAGCAGACCACCGCTGCCGTGCTCACCAAGGACCTCGACAACAGGATCACCACCTGGAACCGGGGCGCCGAGCGGCTCTATGGCTACAGCGCCGCGCAGGCCGTCGGGCGCCTGTCGCACGAGTTCCTGAACCCTGACATCACGCCGCAGCACCTGGAGGGCCTGCTGGAAAGGATACGCAACGGCGCCACCGACGTGAACCGGCTGCAGCATATGCGGGCGGACGGCACGCGAATCGACATCGAATCCTCGCACGCGCCCCAGCTGGATGACAGCGGCCGGCTGATCGGCCGGATCACCGTGATCCGCGACATCACCGAGCAGTTGCGCGCCCAGCGCTCCATCGAAGCGGCGCGGGCGGCGGCGGAACAGGCGCAGATGGCGATGTCGACCTTCCTGTCCAACATGTCGCACGAGCTGCGGACCCCGATGCACGCGATCCTTTCGTACGCCCGTCTCGGCCAGGAACGCATCGCGAAGGGCACGCCCGAAAAGACGATGCAGTACCTGGACCGGATCGAGCAGAGCGGCGATCGCCTGCTGACCCTGCTCAACGACCTGCTCGACCTGTCCCGCCTGGAGGCCGGACGCATGCCGATCGATCCTGGCCGGCACGAACTCTCGCAGTCCGTCGACACGGCCGTCCTGGAGGTGACCGCACTGGCGCATTCCCGCCACCTCAGCATCGAACGCACCGGACTGCGTTCGCTTCCCGCCTGGTTCGACCCGGCCCGGATCGCGCAGGTCATGGCAAACCTGCTCGGCAACGCCGTCAAGTTCAGTTCCCCCGGTGGCCAGATCACGATCTCGCTCGGCCACGCGACGGCAGGAAGCGGAGCCCGCATGGCTGAAGTCACCGTCGCCGATCGGGGCATCGGCATCCCGGAGAACGAGCGGGAATCCATCTTCGACAAGTTCATCCAGAGCTCGAAGACGCGCACCGGCGCGGGTGGCACCGGACTGGGCCTCGCGATCTCGCGCGAGCTCGTGCACGCCCACGGGGGCGACATCCGCGCCGAGGAAAACCCCGGTGGCGGAACGCGGTTCATCTTCACCCTGCCCGAGGACGACCCTGCGACCCGGCAACCCCCGCGAGACAGCGGCGACGGAGGGGCC
>JAIENF010000050.1 GCA_019751575.1 Burkholderiales bacterium | reverse complement strand
GCCCGAGGATGCCTCGGATCGCCGCCGCTGCGTTCTCGGCTGCGGCGCGGCCGGCGTCCACGTCGGCCGTGCCGCGCTGTATCGCGGCCACCGCCGCCGTCGTGCCTGCCTGTATGCCCTGCACCGTCGACACGATTTCACGCGCGGCATCCTGGGTATGCTCCGCGAGCCTGCGCACCTCGTCTGCGACCACCGCGAACCCGCGGCCCTGCTCGCCGGCCCGTGCCGCCTCGATCGCTGCGTTCAGCGCGAGCAGGCTGGTCTGGTCCGCGATGCCGACGATCGTCTCCACGATCTTGCCGATCTCTTCGGTGCGTGCGCCGAGCGCCGTCACCGACTGGGCAGACTCGTGCACCACGTCTGCGATGCGCCGCATGCCGGCGACGGTCGCAAGCACCACTTCGCTGCTTGCAGTCGCATCCCGGCTGGCTTCGCCCGCCTCGCGCGCAGCCTCCTCGGCTTCACGCGCGTTGGCGTCGATCGTGCTCGAGATGGCACCCACCTTGCCGCTCGCCTCCACCGCTTCGGTCGCCTGGCGCCGCAATGCCCCGCCGACCTGGCCGGCGTGTGCCGTCGAGGCGTCGGCGGCCACCGATACGGTTCGCGCGGTGGCCGTCACCCGCTGCACCAGTTGACTCATCTGCGCCAGCGCACCATTGAAGGCGCAGGCAAGCGACGCAAGCTCGTCACGGCCGCCTTCATGCATCCGCATGCCGAGCTTGCCCGACGAAAGCGCCTGCGCCGCACGCGCGAGCGCCTCGACCGGGCGCACGATGCTCGAGGCGATGATCCATCCGAGCACGGCCGCGAGCAGCGCGCTGAGGATGACCAACAGCAGCAGATGGACGGTCGCGCGTTCGGCGTCGGCACTGATCGTCGCGTTGTCCATCCCGGCCGACTGCTGCTTGTAGAGCATCAGCGCCTCGAGCGATTCGCGCAGCTTTTCCGAGGCCGGCAACGCCTCCGCGAACAGCAACCGGGCGGCAGGCGCGCGGCTGCCTGCGTCCACGGACCCGGCCACCGCCTGCGTGGCGGACCGGAATGCCCCGAGGTCGGCGGCAAACCGATCGAACAAGGCCCGCTCTTCAGGTCCGGTGATCAGGCCTGCGTACTGGGCACCCAGGATCTCCACCTGCGCGAGATGTTCCATCGCCGCCTTCAGGCGGTCCCCGGAACGCTCGGGACTGCCGGCATCGGTCGAAAGCAATGCCTCGCCGATCCCGGCGCGGGTGCGCAGGACCCCGGTGGACATGCGGCTCACGTAGTCCATCGGCACCACGTCGATGCCGTAGATGTGGGCCGACCGCTCGGCAGACCTTTGCAGCGTGGCGATGCCGATCAGGCCGACCGCGAGGATGATCAGGCTCGATCCCGTGAAGGCAATTGCCAGACGCTGGCGGACGCTGATGGCGCGCACCAGTGCTTCGATCTTGCGTTGCATCATTCGCTCCCTGCCCTTCCGGGCCTTGGATGGGATTCGCGGATCCCGCGGGGTTTTCGGCAGGGTCCAGTCCGGATATCGGCTGCGGCCCGCGGGTCTTTAGCGATCCCTGCCGATGTCGGGCACCGGTGCGGGCGACGCTCGACGGCCCGGATGGAGTCGGGCATCCTCGCACCCTCGGCCGCCGTGGGGCGGTACTGTCGGAGTGGAAGAAGAGATGAGTGAGGCGACCAAGCTGCGCGACATGCTCGCGCGACCGGGCATGATCGTGGCCCCCGGCATCTATGACGGCATTTCCGCGCGGCTCGGCCGGATGGCCGGCTTCGAGGCGCTGTACGCGACCGGCGGCGGCATCGCGCGCTCGACCGGCGTGCCGGACATCAACCTGATCGATCCCGGCCATATCGTGCAGCGCCTTGCCGAGATCTGCGACGCAGTCGACTGCCCGGTGATCGGCGATGCGGACACCGGCTACGGCAACGCACTGAATGCCTACCGGGTGATCCGCCAGTTCGCGCGCATCGGCCTGGCCGGCGTGCACCTGGAAGACCAGACCTTCCCGAAACGCTGCGGGCACCTGAACGACAAGTCGATCGTCAAGGCGAAGGACTTCGTGCCGGTGCTCAAGGCCGCGAAGGACGCAGACCCGGACATCGTGATCATCGCCCGCACCGACGCGATCGCGGTCGAGGGCTTCGACGCGGCGGTCGAGCGCATGAAGCTGTACGACGAAGCGGGCGCCGACGTGCTGTTCATCGAGGCACCGACCACGCTCGAGCAGATCGAGCAGATCCCGAAGCTGTTCTCGAAGCCGGTCCTGATCAACATGTTCTTCGGCGGCAAGACGCCGCTGGTGTCCGCGCCCGACCTCGAGCGCATGGGCTACAAGATCGAGATCATCCCGTCGGACGCGCAGCGTGCAGCGATCCGCGCGATGCAGCGCGTGTTCGCCGTGCTGAAGTCGAACGGGGAAGCCTCGACGATGGCCGAGGACATGGCCTCGTTCGACGAGCGCGAGCAGATCGTGGCGACCAAGGCCTGGTTCGCGCGCGGCGCCGGGTACGAGGGCAAGTGAGCACCGCACTCCGCCGCGCGAGCGGCCAGCCCACGGCGCTCGTCCTTCCCGCCGCGCTCTTGCTGGCCTGCTCGGTGCAGGTCGGCCCCGCCTGGTCGCAGGCCTGGCCCGTGAAGCCGGTACGCATCGTCGTGCCGACCACGCCGGGCGGCTCCGCGGACACGCTGACCCGGGTGCTCGCCACGCGCATGACCGAGTCGCTCGGCCAGCAGATCGTCGTCGAGAACCGCGCCGGTTCGGCGGGGATCGTCGGCACCGAGGCGGTGGCGCGCGCCACGCCCGACGGCTACACGCTGCTGATGGCCTGGGGAAGCCACGTGATCAACCCGGGCCTTTACGCCAAGCTGCCCTACGACACGCTGAAGGACTTCACCCCGATCGTGCAGGTCGCGGTGCAGCCGCTGATGGTGATGGTGCATCCGTCGCTGCCGGCGAAGACGCTGCAGGCGTTCATCGCGTTCGCGAAGAAGCAGCCCGGCCGCATCACCTACGCCACCGCCGGCACGGGCAGCGGCGGCCACCTCGCCGGCGAACTGTTCGCCAGCGTGGCCGGCTTCCGCTGGACGCCGGTGCCCTACAAGGGCATCCAGCCGGCGATGACCGACCTGATCGGTGGCCACGTGGACGCCGCCACCGGCACGCTCGTGGCCGGCATTTCCCATGTGCGCGCCGGCAAGCTGCGCGGCCTCGCCGTGACCAGCCTCAAGCGCTCGGGCGGCGCGCCGGACATCCCGACGATGGCAGAGAGCGGCCTGCCGGGATTCGAGGTCTACACCTCGTACTACCTGCTCGGCCCGGCCGGCACGCCGCGCGCGGTGGTGGACCGGATGAACGCCGAAGTGGTGAAGGCCCTGCAGCATCCTGAAGTGAAGGAACGGCTGTCACGCGATGGCGCCGATGGGATCGGCGGTTCGCCCGAACAGTTGCAGGCGCACCTGGTCTCGGAGATCGCACGCTGGACGAAGGTGATCCGGCAGGCGGGCGTGAAGGTCGACTGAAGGCGGATCGAAGACGGAAGCGGGACAGATGCTCACACTGGCGATACTCGAAGGCGACGACATCGGACGCGAAGTCGTCCCCGAATGCGTGAAGGTGATGCGCGAGGCTGCGGCCGCGGTCGACCTGCAGATCGAATGGAAGCCGATGCCGATCTCGCGTGCCGACCATGCCGCGGCCGGGCACACCATTCCGCCGGGCACCCTCGAGACGCTGGCCACCTACGACGGCTGGGTGCTCGGGCCGATCGGCCATCGCGAGTATCCGAAAGGCGACCCGACCTGGCTCAACCCGCACCCGCTGTTCCGCACGCACTTCGGGCTGTTCGCCAACTGCAAGCCGTTCCGCTCGTACCCGAACCTGCCGTCCGTGCACAAGGACATCGACCTGCTGTTCCTGCGCGAGACCACGGAAGGCTTCAAGGTCGACGGCAACCTGTTCATGGGCTACGGCGAGTTCATGCCGACCGAGGACAGCGCGATCGGTATCTGCGTCACCACCCGGCTGAAGAGCCGCCTGATCGCGGAGGCGGCGTTCGAGGCCGCCGTCCGACGCCCGCGGCGCAAGGTGACCGCCGTCCACAAGAACACGGTCTACCGGTATGGCGACGGCCTGTTCGCCGATGAATGCCGCAAGGTCGCCGCGCGCTTCCCCGATGTCGAGTTCGAGGAAGTGATCGTCGACACCTTCGCGATGAAGCTGGTGATGAAGCCGCAGCAGTACGACACCATCGTCACCACCAACCTCTACGGCGACATCCTCACCGACCAGGCGGCCGGGCTGGTCGGCGGGCTGGGACTGGCGCCCGGCGTGAATGCGAGCGAGACGCTGGCGATGGCGCAGGCCACGCACGGCTCTGCGCCCGACATCGCCGGCCGCGGCATCGCCAATCCGTACGCGATGATCATGTCGGGCAAGCTGCTGTTCGAGTGGCTGTCCGGAAAGCGCAACGAACCGAAGGCCGCGCGCGCAGCGGCGCTGGTCGAAGCGGCGATGAGCGAGGTGATCGCCGAGGCGAAGCAGCTGACGCCCGACCTCGGTGGCAGCGCGAGCACGCAGGCCATGGGCGACGCCGTCGCGCGCGCGGTCTCGGCTGCCAGCCGATAGCGCCTCAAGCGGGAAGGTTTACCGCGCCGCAAGGTGCGTCGTTATGGTAATTTCCCGCCCAATCAATCAGACCCTGGCTGCCGCAGCATGACGCGGACGGCCATCCGGCAGTCTTCCCCAGGAGGAGCAGCACGATGTCCATGTCGCATATCGGACGCCGCAAGGCGATCCTGACCACCGGCGCGTTTGCCGCACTGAACGCTGTGGGTTCGCTGGCCAGCCCGGCATTGGCACAGGGCAAGGCAGCAGCAGCCACCTGGCCCCAGCGCGCGGTACGCGTGATCGTCCCCAACGGGCCGGGTGCATCGAGCGACCAGCTCGCCCGCGTGCTGTCGATGAAGCTCGGCGAAGCGGTCGGCCAGCAGTTCATCGTGGACAACCGCCCGGGCGCCGGCGGCATCATCGGCATGGAGATCACCGCACGCGCGGTGCCGGACGGATACACGCTGATGGCGACCTCCACCGCCAACCACGTGATCGCGCCGCAGCTGCACCGCAAGCTCGGCTTCGACATCTTCAAGGATTTCGAACCGATCATGCTCTACGGCACGACCCAGAACGTGCTCGTCGTGCACCCGTCCATGCCGGTGAAGACCGCGCAGGAACTGATCGCGCTGCTCCGGGCGAACCCGGGCAAGTACAACATGGCCTCGGCCGGGTCCGGCGCGCAGAGCCACCTCGCGGGCGTGCAGCTGATGCTGGCCGCGCGCACCGAGGCGACCCATGTGCCCTACAAGGGGGGCGGTGCATCCGTCGGTGCAGTGGTGGCGAACGAGTCGCAGTTCACCTTCACGCCGATCGCGGCGACCATCCCGTTCATCCGCTCCGGCCAGCTGCGCGCACTGGCCACCGCCGGCACCGCACGAAGCACCCAGCTGCCCGACCTGCCGACGCTGGGCGAAGGCGCGCTGCCCGGCTTCCAGTCCACCGGCTGGGTAGGCATGATGACCCCGCGCGGCACGCCGAAGGCAGTGAACGAACGGCTCTATTCGCTGATGATGCAGGTGATGAAGCAGCCTGACACGCGCGAGCTGATCGTGCGCGCGGGCGCCGACCCGGTCACCAGCACGCCGGAAGAGTTCGGCAAGTTCATCCGCTCCGAGTTCGAGAGCTTCCGCGCAGCGGTGAAGGCGGCGAAACTGGTCGCGGAATAGCGCGAGCGGCACCCGGACGAAGGCCACCCCCTGGCGGGCGGTGGCCTTCGTCGTTTTTGGCCCGCCTTGCCGGGCAGGTGCGCTTCATCGAGTGACGGCCGGTCCCGGCCACTTCCAGTCGCGGATCGCGGGCATGTCCTGTCCGTGCTCGCGGATGTACGCATGGTGTTCGACCAGCCGGTCGCGCGCCCACTGCCGCAGGTGTGCCGCCCGGTAGCCGAGCGACGGCACGCGGTCGATCACGTCCATCACCAGGTGGAAGCGGTCGAGGTCGTTGCGCACCACCATGTCGAACGGCGTGGTGGTCGTCCCTTCCTCCTTGTAGCCGCGCACATGCAGGTTCGCATGGTTGGTGCGGCGATAGGTCAGGCGATGGATCAGCCACGGATAGCCGTGGTAGGCGAACACCACGGGCCGGTCGGTGGTGAACAGCGAATCGAATTCATGGTCCTCGAGGCCGTCCGGATGTTCGCTGCTGTCCTGCAGCGTCATCAGGTCGACCACGTTCACCACGCGCACCTTGAGCGACGGCAGGTGGGTGCGCAGCAGGTCGACCGCGGCGAGCGTCTCCAGCGTCGGCACGTCGCCGGCGCAGGCCATCACCACGTCGGGATCGCCGCTGTCGTTGCTGCCTGCCCGGTCGTCGCTCGCCCCGTCGTTGCTGGCCCACCGCCACATGCCGATGCCGGCGCTGCAATGGCGGATCGCGTCGTCCATGTCCAGCCACTGCGCCTGCAGCTGCTTGCCGGACACGATCACGTTCACCCGGTTGCGCGAGCGCAGGCACCGGTCGGTCACATGCAGCAGCGTGTTCGCGTCCGGCGGCAGGTAGACCCGGATCATGCTCGCCTTCTTGTTCACCACATGGTCGATGAAGCCGGGGTCCTGGTGCGAGAAGCCGTTGTGGTCCTGCTGCCAGACATGCGAGGTGAGCAGGATGTTCAGCGATGCGATCGGCCGCCGCCAGGGCACCTCGCCCGCCACCTTCAGCCACTTCGCGTGCTGGTTGAACATCGAATCGACGATGTGGATGAAGGCTTCGTAGCACGAGAACAGGCCATGCCGGCCGGTCAGCAGGTAGCCTTCGAGCCAGCCCTGGCAGGTGTGCTCTGAGAGGATCTCCATCACCCGTCCGTCCTGCGCGAGGAAGGTGTCCTCGGGAAGCGTCTGCGCCATCCAGGCACGCCCTGTCACTTCGAACAGCGCACCGAGCCGGTTCGAGGCGGTCTCGTCCGGCCCGACAACGCGGAAGTTGCGCGCGCCTGCGTTCAGCCGCATCGTGTCGCGCAGGAAGCCGCCCATCACCCGCGTGGGCTCGGCCAGCGCGCCGCCGGGTGCAGGCACCGCCACCGCATGGTCCCGGAAGTCGGGCAGGCACAGTTCGCGGAGCAGGCCGCCGCCATTGGCATGCGGGTTGCAGCCCATGCGGCGCAGGCCGGACGGCGCGAGCGACAGCAGGGATGGCATCGGGCAGCCCTTCGCGTCGAACAGTTCCTCCGGCCGGTAGCTCTTCATCCACTGCTCCAGCAGGTGCAGGTGCTCCGGGTTGCTGCGCGGGTCCGAGAACGGCACCTGGTGCGAGCGCCAGTGGCCTTCGGTCTTCAGGCCGTCGATCTCCTTCGGGCCGGTCCATCCCTTCGGGCTGCGCAGCACGATCATCGGCCAGCGCGGACGCTCCGACTGCGTCCTCGCGCGGGCGTGCGCCTGGATCGCACGGATGCGTTCGAGCACGACCTCGAGGGTGGCCGCCATCGCGCCATGCATCTCGAACGGATCGCTGCCTTCGACATGGAACGGCTCGTAGCCGTAGCCGGTGAGCAGGCTGTCGAGTTCCGCCGGCGGGATGCGGGCGAGGAGGGTCGGGTTCGCGATCTTGTAGCCGTTGAGGTGGAGGATCGGCAGCACGGCGCCATCGCGTACCGGGTCGAGGAACTTGTTCGAATGCCAGGCGGCCGCGAGCGGCCCGGTCTCCGCCTCGCCGTCGCCGATCACGCAGGCGACCACCAGGCCCGGGTTGTCGAACGCCGCGCCGAACGCATGCGAGAGCGCATAGCCGAGTTCGCCGCCTTCATGGATCGAGCCGGGGACCTCGGGCGTGGCATGGCTGCCGATGCCGCCGGGGAAGGAGAACTGGCGGAACAGCCGGGCCATGCCGTCGGCATCGCGCGTCATGTCGGGGTAGTGCTCGCTGTAGCTGCCCTCGAGCCAGGTGCTGGCCACCAGCGCAGGGCCGCCATGGCCGGGCCCCGCGATGAAGATCATGTCCACGTCGTGGCGGCGGATCACCCGGTTCAGGTGCACCCACAGGAAGTTCAGGCCGGGCGTGGTACCCCAGTGCCCGAGCAGCCGCGGCTTCACGTGCTCGAGCGACAGCGGCTCGCGCAGCAGCGGATTGTCGAGCAGGTAGATCTGCCCGACCGAGAGGTAGTTGGCGGCCCGCCACCACGCATCGATCAGCGCGAGTTCATCCCGCGAGGGGGCCTCGATGCCATGCCGGGGGGTTGCTTCGGGCGTCGGTGCCATCGGATTGCCTCGGATGAAAAGGGGGACTGCAGCAACGAACGGGCCCGCGCCGCACCACCGCCGCCGCGCCGCTGCAGCATCGGCCGCATAATCGGGGACCCGGTCCATGCAACTGGACCACGTCCTCACCCATGCACGTTCCACTTCGAGGGTGGTTCGCAGATGAAGGTTCCCCGATGGCGCTGAAGTCCACGGTGTTCAAGGCAGAACTGCAGGTCAGCGACCTCGACCGGCACTACTACGGCACCCATTCACTCACGCTGGCCCGCCATCCGTCCGAAACCGACGAACGCATGATGGTCCGCCTCCTCGCGTTCGCATTGAACGCCGACGAGGCACTGGCCTTCGCGGGTGATGTCAGCGCGCAGGACGAACCTTCGCTCTGGATCAAGGACCTCACCGGTTCGATCAGGCTGTGGATCGAGGCCGGCTTGCCGGAGCCGCGGCTGTTGCGAAAGGCAGCCGGCCGCAGCACCACCGTGATGGTATACGCCTATGGCCGCGGCGCCGACCTCTGGTGGGCAGACGCGGCCGGCACCTGCGCCCAGATCGACTCCCTGTCGGCATGGAAGCTGCCGCAGGCGACCAGCCAGGCGCTGGCCGCGCTGGCGAAACGGTCGATGCAGCTGCAGTGCCTCGTCCAGGAAGGCGACGTCACGTTCTCCGACGAGTCGACGTCGGTCGTCGTCGAGCGGGTGCTGCTGAAGGCGCCCACCAGCCGCATGGGCCGCTAGGACGGAAGCGCCCGCTGCTCCTGCTGGGACCAGAGCCCGGCATAGACGCCACCGATGGCAAGCAGCTCTGCGTGGGTGCCGGCCTCGACGACCCGCGCGCGATCGAACACGACGATCCGGTCGGCACGCGCAGCGTCGCGCAGCTGGTGGGTGACCAGCACCGAAGTGCGTCCACCCGATACGTCGAGCAGCGTCTGCATCACCGCACGGCCGGTGGACGGATCGAGCGCGCTGGTCGGTTCATCGAGCACCAGCAGCAGCGGATCGCGCACCAGTGCGCGCGCGATCGCGATGCGCTGCCGCTGCCCGCCCGAGCAGGTATCGCCGGCGACGATCGTCGCGTAGCCGTCGGGCAGGGTGTCGATCCAGGCGCCGATGCCCGCTGCATGCGCCGCAGCCGCGACCTGGCCATCGCTCGCGTCCAGGCAGCCGGCGCGGATGTTCTCCGCGATCGTGGTGTTGAACAGCAGGCTGTCCTGGAACACCGCACTCGTACCCGACCAGTAGTCCTGCAGTTCGACCTGCGCGAGATCGATGCCATCGAGAAGCACGCGTCCGGTGCGCGGACGCTGCAGGCCGAGCAGCAGCTGCAACGCCGTGCTCTTGCCCGAACCGCTCGACCCGACGAACGCCGTCATGCAACCGGCGGCAATCTCGAATGAAGCCTCGCTCAACTGGTCGGACGGGACGACCTGCACGGCATCCCCGTCGGTCGCGCCGGGCGGCGACTGCGCGGCCGCGTGGGCGGGGTCGACCTGATAGCGGAAGCTCACCTGTTCGAAACGCATCGACGGCGGTCGCTCCAGCCGTCCGGCACGCGCTCCACCGGCCGCCGACGCGCGCGCCGGCGGCAGGACGCCCGGCTCCGCGGACGGCGTCTCGGCCTGCATGCCGAGCAGCTCCGAGATGCGGCGCATGCCCGCGGACGCGCCGATCAACCCCGGCATCGCGGCAGTGAGCGAGTAGGTATGCGTCGCCAGGCTGGAGAACAGCAGGTAGAACGCGATCAGCCCGCCCGGCGTCATGTCCCCGCGCACCACCATCCAGCAGCCCAGCGCGAGCACGACGAGGTCGATCAGCTCGATCGCGATCCAGGGCACGCGGTGGCTGAAATAGCTGAACACGTTGTAGCGCAACGATGCGGTGATGATGCGCTGGTTGTGCGCATCGAAGCGGCGGGACGCGACCGGGCCGAGGCCGAACACGCGCAGCACGATCTGGTTGGCGAGGTTCTCCTGCAGGTGGGTGGCCAGCCCGCCCACCGCGGTCTTCGCCGCATAGCTCTCGCGTGCCGCCAGCGGGGTGAGGAAACGCGGGCCGATCAGCGCCAGTGGCAGCAGCGCGATCCCGACCAGCGCCAGGCGCCAGTCGCTCCAGAGCAGCAGGCCGAGCGCGATCACCACGCCGCAGGCCGCGGTCGCCACGTATCCGAGGGACCAGAGGGCCGGCTCGACGCTGCCGGCATCGCTGGTGATGCGCGTGATC
>JAIENF010000460.1 GCA_019751575.1 Burkholderiales bacterium | reverse complement strand
GCCGACAGCCGGTAGCCGTCGGCCAGCGCCTGCTCACCCAGCGCTTCGTGCACCTTCGCCCGTTCGCCCCACGCCGCGCACCAGTCGTCCCAGGTCTCGCAGGCGGCCGTGACTTCCGCGAAGTCCGCCGACGGCACGCCGTTGATGATGAAGCGCGGCGACCAGTGGTCGATCGCGGACTGTACGCGGGGGTCTCTTGCCATTGCCGTCGTCTTCCTAGTCGTTGCGCAGGTTGGCCTGCTTGATGAGCTTTGCGTAGCGCGGATACTCGGCCTTCATCAGCGCGAGGAACTCGGCCGCGTTGCTGGGCGCCGGGTCGCTTCCGCTCTTGAGCATGCGTTCGATGGTGTCCGGCTCGCGCAGGATCTTCCCGAGGTCGGCCACCCAGCGGTCGACGATCGCCACCGGCAGCTTCGCCGGCCCGATGATGCCGAACCAGGTGTCGTACACGAAACCGGGCAAGCCGGACTCGGCCATCGTCGGCACATCGGGGAAGCCGCTCGCGCGCTTGCCGGACGTGACGGCGATCGGGCGCAGCCGTCCTTCGCGCAGCACCGGCGCGATGGCGGCCACCGGGAACACGTAGTAGTGGACGCGGCCGGCGAACATCTCGGACAACGCATCCGAAAGCAGCTTGAACGGCACGTGCACGGTGTCGATGCCGGCCGCCTGGCGGAAGAATTCGCCGGCCATGTGCGAACCGCTGCCGATGCCGGCCGAGCCCATGTTCAGCTGGCCGGGACGCGACTTCGCATGGGCGAGGAATTCCGGCAGCGTCTTCGCCGGCAGCTGCTGCGCGACGACCAGGATGTTGGCGAGCGAGGCGACCTGCATCACCATGGTGAAGTCTTCGATCGGGCGGAACGGCAGCTCGCGCTGGAGCAGCGGTGCCGCCAGGTGCGGCGTTCCGATCAGCGCCATCGTGTAGCCGTCCGGCGCGGCCGCGGCCACCAGTTGGCCACCGAGGATGCCGCCGCCGCCCGGCCGGTTGTCGACCACCACCTGCTGGCCCCAGGTCTCGAACAGGCGCGCGCCCAGGGTGCGGCCCAGGAAGTCGCTCGCGGCACCCGGCGGGAACGGCACCACCAGCCGTACCGGGCGCACCGGGTACTTCACCTCGGCCGCGACGGCGGGTGCCGCGGGCAGCAATGCCGCCGCGACCACGGCCACGGTCGCGCCGACGGCTGCGAGCGATGCAACCCCTGCGAAGCGCCGTGCCCATCCGCGCGCGGCCGCGCACGCACTGCCCTGTTCGATCAGATCCATTCCGTCCTCCTCATTCGACCTTGATGCCAGCTTCCCGGATCACCCTTGTCCACTTGGCGATCTCGGACTTCTGGAATGCTGCGAACGCTTCAGGCGTGGTCGGCGTCGGCTCGGCACCTGCAGCCAGCAGCGCCTCGCGTGCCTCGGGCGTGCCGAGCACGCCGACCACGTCGCGGTTGATGCGCGTCACCAGCGCGCGGCTCATGCCGGCCGGCGCGAACAGGCCGAACCAGACATTCGCTTCGAGGCCGGGCACGCCCTGCTCGGTCGTGCTCGGGATGTCGGGCGTGCCGGGGAATCGCTCCTTCGACAGCACGGCGATCGCGCGCAGCTTGCCGCCGCGCACCTGGGTCGCGACGGTCGACGATGCCAGGAAGGCCGACTGGGTCTCCCCCGACATCACCGCCGGCAGCGCGAAGCCCGAGCCCTTGTACGGCACATGCAGCAGCTTCGTGCCGGCGACCAGGTTGAACAGTTCGCCCGACAGCTGGCTGCTGGTCGCACCGCCGGCCGATGCATAGGTCATCCCCGGCTTCGCACGGGCGAACGCGATGAATTCCTTCAGGTTGTTCACCGGCACCGACGGATGGACCACCAGCGCGATCGCCGAGTTCGACATCAGCGAGATCGGCACGAAATCGCGCAGCTGGTCGTAGCCGAGGTTCTTGTACAGCACGTTCGCGCTGGCGTGCGTGCCGATCTGTCCGACGATCAGCGTGTAGCCGTCGGGCGCGGCCTTGGCGCCGATCTGCGACCCGATGATGCCGCCCAGCCCTGCGCGGTTGTCGACCAGCACCTGCTGCTTCCAGCGCTCGGACAGGCGGTGCGCAGTGAAGCGCGCGATGATGTCCGAGGTGCCACCGACCGAACCGGTGATCATGCGCACCGGCCGCACCGGCCAGGCCGCCTCCGGCTGCTGCGCGGAGGCCGTCGAAGCGAGGGCCGCGAGCGGCCCGGACATTGCGAGCGGCAGGGCTGCGGTACGCAGCGCGAAGGTGCGCCGGCCGGGACGGAAGGGGCTCATCGGTTCGTGTCCTTCAACGGGAGGTGACGAAGTACCGGAGCGGCACGCCGTGCAGGTTCTCGACGCCGGTCTCGGTGATGCGCACGAGGTTGCCGAGCTGCACGCCGGCGCGCTCGTCTTCGGTGACGATGTTCGGCTGCAGCACCATGCACATGTTCTTCTCGAACACGAAAGGTGCGATCGAACGGCCCTTCGCGGTGCGCCGCGTGCCGAGGTTGGGCGGCAGCAGGCCCACGCCGAAGCCGTGCAGGAAGGAATCGTTGATGGTGTAGCCTCGAGCGTGGATCACTTCGGCGGCGTCGAGCACGTCGTCGCTGGTCGCGCCGGCACGCAGTACCTCCAGCCCGCGCTGGTACGACTCGAGCGCGACCTCGCACAGCGACGCGTAGCGCGCGCCGGGCGCCTCGCCGATGAAGATCGGCCGCTGTATCTGGCCGGAATAGCCCCAGTGGCTGATGCTGATCTCGTTGTTCACCACGTCGCCCCGGCGCAGCACGCGCTGGGTGAGGTTCTGCCGGGGCACGCAGGCAGAGGCTTCATCCTGCCCGCCCGAGGACAGGTAGCACAGGTGGGGCAGTCCGCCAGCGGCGAAGCCGGCCGACTCGACGATTGCGCCGAGCTCCGCCTCGCGCAGCCCCTCGTGCGCACCGGCGATCAGCGCTTCCAGCGCGCGGTCGGTCAGCTGCGCACCCCGGCGCAGCCATTCGATCTCTTCATCGCCCTTGACCTGGCGCAGGTTTCGGAACTTCGGCGTCACCTCGCGGAAGGTCCAGCCGGGCAACAGCTTCTGCCAGGTGAGCCAGTCGGCCGCCGGCACGTCGCCGACCCAGCCGAGCACGCCGCCGCCGTTGCCCGCGACGCCGGAATCGAGCAGGAAGCGCGCGATCGTGGCCGCGGAATCGGCACCACCCCAGCGCGTCTCGATCGATGCCATTTCGCGCGCATTGGGCACATGGTTGTGCGACTGGGCAAACAGCACCGGTGCGCCGCCATCGACCATGGCCACGTAGTTGTTGCGGTTGCCGAAGAAGCCCGACAGCCAGAGCACGTCGGCCTGCATGTGGCGCGACATGCCCGAGTGGCCGTAGACCACCAGCGCGGCCAGCCCTTCCGCTGCCATCAGGCCGCGCGCACGCGCATGCCGGCGCGCGAACTCGGCATCGGAGAACCGGGGGTAGAGAGATTGCTGCATCGGGCCTGCCATGCTCACCCCCCCAGCGTCTTGAAGTAACCGACGGGATACCGTTCGCCGGCGCCCACCCCGGGACGGAACGCATCGGACAGTTCCGCGAGGTCGGCCGGCGCCAGCACGAGATCGACCGCAGCGACGTTCTGCTCGAGGTACTTCTGCTGCTTGGTGCCCGGGATCGGCACGATGTCGTCGCCCTGCGCGAGCAGCCAGGCGAGCGCCACCTGCGCCGTGCTCGCACCCAGCCGGCCCGCGATGCGCTCGAGCGGCGCCAGCAGTTCCAGGTTCTTCTCGATGTTCCCGGCATGGAACCGGGGATGGATGCGCCGCCGGTCGTCCGGCGCGATGTCGTCGAGCGACCTCACCCGCCCGGTCAGCAGACCTCGGCCGAGCGGCGAATACGGCACGAAGCCGATGCCCAGTTCGCGACAGGCCGGCAGGATCTCCTGCTCGACATGGCGCTCCCAGAGCGAGTACTCGGTCTGCAGGGCAGTCACCGGATGCACGGCATGCGCCCGGCGCAGCGTGTCGACGCCCGCTTCGCAGAGGCCGAGCCGACGCACCTTGCCCTGTTCGACCAGCCGCGCCATCGCGCCCCAGGTGTCCTCGACCGGGACATCGGGATCGATGCGGTGCAGGTAATAGAGGTCGATGGTGTCGACGCCGAGCTGCTTCAGGCTTTTCTCGCAGGCCTGCGGCACGTAGTCGGGACGGCCGTCATAGCCCTTCTTCCCGCCAGGCAGGTCCAGGTTGCCGAACTTCGAGACCACCACCACGCCCTCGCGCCGGCCGCGGATCGCCTCGGCGATCCGCTGCTCGTGCCGGCCCTTCTGGTACGCGTCGGACGAATCGAGGAAGGTGACCCCCAGGTCGAGCGCCCGGCGCATCGTCGCCACCTGCACTTCGCCGTCGTTCTCGCCGAAGTTCGTGGTGGTGCTGCCCATGCCGAGGCCGATCGCCGAAACCTGCAGGCCGTCGCGTCCGAGCGTGCGGGTCTTCATCGTGCGCTGCCGGGGGCCTGGGGGTCCGGGCCCATCAGTCGGCCGAGATGCCGGCCGCCCTGATGATCGGCGTCCAGCGCGCGATTTCGTCGCGCACGAACGCACCGAGGGCTTCCGGCGTCGACGGCACCACCTCGATGCCCTGCTTCAGGATGGTTTCGCGCACGTCCGGCATGTTCAGGATCTCGGTGATCGCCTGGTGCAGCTTGTCGACCACCGGCTTGGGTGTCTTCTGCGTGGTGAACAAGCCGAACCAGAGCCGGGCCTCGAACTGCGGCAGGCCCGCCTCGGCCGAGCCCGGGATGTCCGGCGCGCCGATGAAACGCTTCGGGCTCGACACCGCCAGCGGCCGGATCTTCGCCGTTCCGCCCGCCTTCAACTGGCCGGCCACGGTGACCGGCGACAGGAACGACACCTGCACCTCGCCCGACATCAGCGCGGTCAGTGCGAAGCCGGCGCTCTTGTAGGGGATGTGTTCCATGTCGATGCCGGCGACCTTCTTGAACAGTTCGCCGGACAGGTGGCTGATGGTGCCGTTGCCGGCCGAGCCGTAGGTGATGCGGCCCTTCTGCCGCGCGTAGGCGACGAGATCCTTCACGCTGGTGATCGGCAGCGCCGTGTTCACCACCAGCGCCGTCACCCCCTGGGCCACCATCGAGATCGGCTGCAGGTCGCGCACCGGGTCGTAGCCGAGCTTCGGGTACAGCGTGACCGCGCTCACCATCGGACCGGCATGCCCCATCACCAGCGTATGCCCGTCGGGCGTCGCGCGCGCAGCCACTTCGGTCGGAATGGTTCCGCCCGCGCCCGCGCGGTTGTCCACCACCACCGGCTGGCCCCAGCGCTCGGTCAGCTTCTGGCCGATCACCCGCGACAGGTAGTCGGCCGTGCTGCCCACGCCCTGGCCCATGATGCGCAGCGGCCGGTTGGGGAAATCCTTCGCTGCGTCGGCCTGTGCGAACACGGCAGAGGCGCTCGCCATGGCGAGCACGCCCACTGCAGCCTTCAGCAAGAGCGCGGACGACGTCCGGGTTGTGCAATTGCGTTCCATTCGATGCCTCCTCCGTTCCTTGAACGAGCCCGTCGGTGCCTGTGCAGCGCGGGCCTCTGGTACCTGCATGACTGTGATCGTCTAGCCCGCCTTCGCGCCAGACGCCCTCACCACCTTGCCCCACAGCTCGATCTCGGACCGGATGTAGGCCGCGAACTCCGCCGGCGTGCTGTCGAGTACGTCCATGCCCTGTGCCGCCAGCTTCTGCCGGGTCGGCGGATCCTGCAGCACCTTGCGCATCTCGCCATTGAGCAGGTTCACGATCGGCTCGGGCGTGCCGCCGGTCGCGGAGAACCCGAACCATGCGGCGATCGCGAAGCCGGGCACGCCGCTCTCGGCGATCGTCGGCAGGTCGGGCAGCGAAGGGATGCGCTTCGCGTTGGTCACGCCCAGCGTGCGCAGCTTGCCCGACTGGACGATGCCCGATACCACCGACACGCTGGCGAACGAGGCGATCGTCTCGCCGGAGAGCACCGCGTTGATCGACAGCGGCGTGCTCTTGTAGGCGACATGGGTGAGCTTCGTGCCGGTGAGCATGCCGAACAGTTCGCCTGCCATGTGCTGCGAGGTGCCGGTGCCGCCCGACGAGTAGGTGAGCTCGCCCGGCTTCTGCCGCGCGAGCGCGATGAAGTCCTTCACCGACTTCACCGGCAGCGACGGATGCACCACCAGCATGTTCGGGCTCGATGCCGCGAGGATGATCGGCGCGAAGTCCTTGATCGGATCGAAGTTGAGCTTGCCGTACAGCGACGGATTGATGCCGTGCGTGCTGATGGTCGTGATGAACAGCGTGTAGCCGTCGGGGGCCGCGCGCGCGGCAAGTTCGGCCGCGACGTTGCCACCCGCGCCCGGACGGTTGTCGACGACCACCTGCTGGCCCAGTTGCCGAGACAGTCCGTCGGCCATCACGCGCGACAGGTTGTCGCCGGCCGACCCCGGCCCGAGCGTGACCAGGATGCGGATCGGCTTGGTCGGATACTTCGGCGCCTGGGCGAACGCGCCGCCCGCGAGCAGCAGGCCGGCGCAGACGGACACCGAGGCCGCGACGACCGCCGAAGATGCGGGACGTGCCACGATGCGCTTCATTCGGCCACCACGGCGACGCCCTGGATCTCGATCAACAGCCCGGGCCGCGCGAAATGCGACACGGTGATCAGCGCGCTGGCCGGATACTTGCCGTCCGGGAAGCGCTTGCCGCGCAGCGCCACGAACCTGTCGCCGTTGCGCGGATCGTTGATGAACACCGTCATCGTCACCATGTCGGCGAGCGTGCCACCGGCACGGCCGATGGTCGCGTTCAGCAGGTCGAAGATGCGCTCGGCCTGCGCCTCGAAGTTGCCCGAGAGGTCCTTGCCGTCGGCATCGGTGAGCGCGGTCTGCCCGGCCAGCCAGACGATGCGTCCGCCCTCGGTGATCACCGCTGGCGAATAGGCCCGGCCCTTCTGGGCCTCACCGGTCGGCAGGTGTTCCTTCTTCATGGCTGGTTCCTTCGTCGTCGTTGAGGGTTACCCGGCGGCGCCGGGTCACTCGGCCTTGGCGCCCGAATCGCGCACGACCTTGCCCAGCCGCGCGACTTCGCCGACCAGGAACTTGTCGAACTGCTCCGGCGTCATCGACATCGTCTCGGCCCCCTGGGTCAGGAACTGGTCGCGCACTTCCGTCATCGACAGCACCTTGTTCACGTCGCGGTTGAGCCGGTTGACCAGCGGCCGCGGCGTCTTCGACGACGCCAGCAGCCCGAACCAGCCGTCGAAGCCGGCATTCGGATGGGTCTCGACCAGCGACGGCAGGTCGGGCAGCACGGACGAGCGCTTGTTCGTGCCGACCGCAAGGCCGACCAGCTTGCCCGCCTTGAGCTGGCTGAGCGAGGCGACCAGCGGCACCATGAAGAAGTCCACGCGGCCGCCGATCACGTCGGTCAGGCCTTCGGGCACGCCCTTGAACGGCACGTGCTGCGCCTGGATGCCGAGCGCCGAGCGCACGACTTCGCCGTTGAGGTGGGTGGAGCTGCCGATGCCGGCGGATGCATAGAGCAGGCCGTTCGGCCGCTTCTTCGACAGCTCGACCAGGTCGCGCACGGATTTCACGCCCGAGGACGGCGACACCACCAGCACGTTCGGCACGATCGCCACCGGCGCGATGCCGGCGAAATCCTTGATCGTGTCGAACGGCAGCTTGGCCGACGCAAGCGTCGCATTCGCGGCATGGCCGGACGAAACCATCAGCAGCGTGTGGCCGTCGGGGTTCGCCTTCAGCATGAGCTCGGTGCCGATGATGCCGAGCGCGCCCGGGCGGTTGTCGGACAGCACCTGCTGGCCCCACATCTCGGTCAACCGCGCGGCGACCGAGCGCGCAAGGATGTCGGTCGCGCTGCCGGCGGAGAACGGCACGACGATCCGCACCGGGCGGTTCGGGAAGTCCTGCGCCTGTACATTCATCGATACGGCGGCGACGGCAGCTGCGGCACCTGCAAGCATTCGGTTCATGGAATCTCCTTTGGTTGTTCTGTGGGCTGCTGCTGCAGCCTCGCGGCACAAGGACCGTTCGTACGGTCTCTCTTCGGACGGCTCGCGCCGTCCTATCGTTTCGGCAAGCCGAGTTGCGCGGCCATCCAGTCTGCCGTCTGCGTCCGATAGCGGTAGGCCCGGTTGTTCACCACGTGGTTGCCGTCATCGACCATCAGCAGTTCCA
Organism: Burkholderiales bacterium; assembly: GCA_019751575.1. Taxonomy (GTDB): domain Bacteria; phylum Pseudomonadota; class Gammaproteobacteria; order Burkholderiales; family CAIKXV01; genus CAIKXV01. Next base: position 2,255 of record JAIENF010000460.1, on the reverse strand, counting down.
CCGGACCGCCCGCCTCGCGTGCCACGCGCTCGGCATCCTGCCAGGGGATGATGCGGTCCTGCTTGCCGGCGACCAGGAACAGCGGACAGGTGATCTTCGAGGCCAGCCCTTCGAGCGACAGCGTGAGGGCGACCTTGCGGCCTTCTTCCGGCGTCGCGCATTTCGCGCGCACCTGGAAGGCGCGACGGGTGAGTTCCGGCAGGCCTTCCCAGTTCGCACCCATGTTGTACGGACCCGACAGCGCGATGCAGGCCTTCGCCCGCTTCTCGAACGCCGCGGCGCGCGGTGCGTAGTAGCCGCCGAGGGACACGCCCCATAGCGCCGCACGGCCGTGGTCGATGTCGCTGCGCGTCTCGAGCCAGTCGAACACCGCCTTCACCGGCACTTCGTAGTCGCCGCGGATCGGGAATTCGTATTCGGCCTCGCCCTGCCCCGGGCCGTCGAAGGCCAGGGTCGCGATGCCGCGCTCGAGGAAATTGCGCTCGTACGCGTCCATCTCCTCCTTGCAGGAGTCGAGGCCCATGCACATCACCAGCACCGGTGGCCGCACGCTGCCAGACGGCTTGCGCAGCTCGCCCTTGAGCGTGGTGCCCATGAACGGGATCTCGACCCGCTCGCCCGGCGGATCGATCAGCGGCAGCGCCTTCGTGCGCGAGGCCACCGCCTTCATGTGCGCCCACTTCATCTGCTCGAGGTCGTCGACGAACACGAACTTCGCGAAATGATGGCAGACCGCCGCGCGCGAGAAATGCTCGCCCGCCGACAGCCGGTGCCCGGCAGCGAGATCGGTCTCGCCCAGTTGGTCATGCACGTCGCCGCGAGCGACCCAGGCCTTGCACCAGTCGCTCCAGGACGCGAGGCCACCGGTGACGTCCTGAAAGTCGGTCAGCGGGATGCCATTGGCGATCAGGCGCGGCGCCCAGTGGGCGAGCGCCGATTGAAGCTGCGAATCGGCCATCGTGTGTGTCTCCTCTTTGGCACGCCCTGGAAGCCGTGCGGCTGTCTCAGGACGGAACCGCGCCGGCGCGCTCACAGTGCTCGGGAATGCTAGCTGCGCCGCCGACTCAACGTCAACCAGAAACGGTATTGGTTCGATTTTATTGAACCAATCCAGACGACCTGCGACGAGACGGTCGTGCCTAGGGAATCGAACGCAGGGATTGCTGCAACGCACCACTCATCCCGCATTGCATCAAGCCAAGGATTGAACCAATCGGCACATTGGTTTATTTTCCAACGAATCATGGCACCTCGCATCCAGACCCGGGCCTCGACGCGCGAACTGCGAGTGTTCGTGCTCGCCCAGGCCAGCACCCCGGGCGCCGCAGGACGCAAGCTGCCGACGGAACGGGCGTTCGCGTTGCGTTTCGGCCTGCCGCGCAACGCGGTGCGCAGGACACTCGCCGACCTCGAGGCGGAAGGGTGCATCCGGAGGGAAGTCGGCCGCGGCACCTTCATTGCAGCCCCGCCCGCCCCGGTGGCAGGCGATGGCGGTCTCGTGTCGCACGCCAGCCCGGGCGAACTGATGGACGCGCGACTGCGCATCGAGCCGGCGGCCGTGGAACTGATCGTGGTCAACGCCACCCCGGCCGACTATGAGCGCATGGACCACTGCCTCGATCGGGCCGAGGCAGCGCTGACCCTGGGCGAATTCGAACTCTGGGATGCCGCGCTCCACCAGGCGCTGGCTGCAGCCGCCCACAACGCCCTGATCGCCAGCATCTTCGAACTGTTCCATGCCGCGCGCCAGCAGACCGAGTTCGGGAAGCTGCGCGACAGGATCGTCACCGAGGCGTTGCGGCTGGAGTACCAGCGCCAGCACCGCGCGATCGTCGCCGCGCTCAAGGCACGCGATGCGACGGCTGCGCGGGCAGCGGTGGTGGCCCACCTCACCTGCGCGCACCGCAACCTGTTCGAGGGCTGAACCGCGCCGAACCGCTCAGGCCGCTGCCGCCGGTCGGCGTCCGAGCCTGGGCCGCAGCACGCCAAGCACGACGTTGAGCAGCGACAGGACCAGGATCGTCCACAGACCGATCCATTCGGTGCGCAGCAGTTCGGCCATGAGCGCCGGATCGGCCTGGCCGTCCACCGCAGCGGCAGACAGTTCCGCGGCGCGGCGCGACGTCCCCTGCACGGTCACCAGCGTGCCCTCGAGCAGCCCGATGCCGGTCAACGCCTTCGCCCATACCCAGCGCGCCTGGCAGAACGGGTAGTGCACCGCCATCGCCAGCAGGCCGGACACCAGCACGATCAGC
>JAIENF010000124.1 GCA_019751575.1 Burkholderiales bacterium | reverse complement strand
ACCGTTCGGCCGTCGTCGGCGACCCGTACGCTGTTCGGCAGCGACAGCCGCACGTCGCGCTGCAGCCTGCGCATCGCGGTCTCGGTGCCGTCGACCAGTTCGGCGCGGCGTTCGGCATCCAGGTAGGACTGCATCGCGCCGGTGGCGAAGGTGGTCACCATCAGCGCGACGATGCCCAGCAGCACGATCGCCACCACCAGCTCGACCAGCGTGAAGCCGCCGCTGCCGGTGCGCGCGGGCAGGGCGTCAGTTCGCGGCATTGGGTGCATGGCGGGTCCGGTAGCCTTCGAGCACCAGTTCCGAACTGGCCGGACCGGTCACGGTCACGAGCACCCGCAGTGCCTCGGCGCTGTCGCCCGATGCGGCCGCCAGCCTCGCGTCGCTGACCTGGACCACCACGGCATAGGCTTCCAGCCCGGGCACGGCCTCGTTGCGGACGTTGCGGATGCCGGCCATCCTGAAGTCGTGGTAGTCGTTCACGTTGTTGAACGGCATGCGCGTGCCGTAGCGGTCTTCGTCGGGTTCCGGCCCCAGCGCCTCGGGCAGGCTGGCGCAGTCGCGATCGCTGGTCGCCGTGGCGAGGTTCACATCGGTCGGGTCGCACCAGGTGTGCGGCTGCAGCAGCACCTCTTCCAGCATCGACTCGGCGATCGCGAGCAGCTGCTTGCGGATCATCGGGTCCGGGCTGGCACGCACGGACCACTGCAGCGACCCGAGCACGGCGCCGGCGGCGACCGACACGATCACGATGAACACGATCACCTCGATCAGCGACGCGCCTCGCACCCGCCGGCGGTCACCGCACATGGCCGGTCTCGGCTTCGACGGTGAGCGTCCGTGCGTCCACGCCGGCACCGGTGCTCGACACGGTGTACGTCTGTGCGCCGCTCGGCCGGCCGCTTGCATCGAACTGCAGGCCCGTGCGTGTCGCCCCGTCCGTGGCGAGCGCCACCGAAGGTGGCGGCACCAGGCAGAACGCCTGGCTGGTGGCCGGATTGACCACCTGCTGGCTGCAGTCGGCGGTGATGCACAGCCGGAGCGCGCAGGGGTTGTCCCTGCCCGGCGTGGCGACGACGACGGTCACGTTGCGCCGCATCGCGATCGCCGTGCGCTGCGCGTAGCGCACGGCGGAGGCCACTTCGTCCGCGAAGGCGCGTGATTCGAAGGCACTTCGCCCAGCCAGGCGCGGCACCGCCACCGCGGACAGCACCGCCAGCAGGACGATCACCACGACCAGTTCGACCGTGGTGAAACCCGCGGGGGTCAGCCGTCGATTACCTCGGGAGGAAGGTGGTGGAAATCGTAGCCGCACGCCGTGGACATTCTCGCGGTCAACCCGGTCAGCAGTTTGCCGTCGTGGCGTTGTTCGTCACGACACCGGTGGCCGGATCGTACGTCACGTTGCATGCCGCAGGTGCGCCGACCTGGGTGAAGGTGGCCACGCCGGCGGCGATCGCCCAGCCGAAGCCGTTGCAGGCGCTGCCCGATTCGCATCGCATCGCGTTGCCGATGCCGGCCAGCGCCGCGGTCGGGAAACCACCGGTGGCGCCCGTGCTGACGGCGACCGTCGCGCCGTCGGCCATGGTGACGGTGGTGGCGGTGAAGTTTCCGGTGGCCTGGTAGCGCGCCTGGACGAGGGTCACTGCGGAGCGCAGGCCGCCGGCCATGCCGGCGGCAGCGGCCGAGCGGGCATCCGAGGTCAGGTTGATGAAGCGCGGAAAGGCCGTCGCCGCCAGGATGCCCAGGATGACGATCACGACCACCAGCTCGACCAACGTGAAACCGCCCTGATTGGAACGCATTGCAGACTCCGGTCGTCTCGAATGGAAAAGCGGGACCGATGAAGTCCCGGATGCCCGTTCTAACGGCGTACCGGAGGCCGGACTTTAGTCCTGCCAGGAATCTATTTCCGATCAATGGCCTGCGAGTGGGTCGCGGGGCTGGACGCAGCCCTTCGGATGCACGCGTGGCGGGAGGCCGAGACTGCGGCCAGCCCTCGACGAGGGTCAGCCCGGAGGCCGCTCAGCCGCCGCCCTTGCCCAGCGCGGCGCGGCCGAGGTCCCAGATCGGGAGGAACACGCCGAGCGCAAGGATCAGGACCAGCGCACCGAGGGCGACGATCAGGATCGGTTCGACCTGCGAGCCGAGCGTCTTCAACTCGTACTCGACCTCGCGCTGGTAGAGGCCGCCGATCTCTTCCATCAACTCATCGATCGCGCCCGACTCCTCGCCGACTGCGATCATCTGCAGCACCACCGGCGTGAACACGCCAGCCGCGCTGGCGGTGCGCAGCACGCTCTCGCCGCGTTCCACGCCGATGCGCATCTGCTCGATCTTCGACTCGATGTAGCGGTTGTCCACCGTCGGGGCGACGGTGCGCAGGCCGAGCGTGATCTGCACGCCGCTCTGTCCGGACAGTGCGAAGCTGCGTGCGAACCGCGCCAGCGTCGCCTTCAGGATGATCTTGCCGGCGATCGGGATCTTCAGCTTCCAGCGGTCCCAGCGCAGGCGCCCGCCGGCGGTGGACAGCCACCAGCGGATGCCGAACACGGCTGCCACCAGCATCGCCAGCATGGCCCACCAGTAGGACACCGTGAAGTTGGAGAAGCCGATCAGCACCCGGGTGAGCAGCGGCAATTCGGTATTGAAGTTGGCGTAGACCTTCGCGAACTGCGGGATCACGAACAGGTTCACGATGGCGATCGCCGCGCCGATGAACACCATGACGATGATCGGGTAGCGCAGCGCGGTGGCCACCTGGCCGCGGATCTCGCGTTCGAACTCGAGGTGGTGGAACATGCGCAGGAACACGCCCTCGAGCTGGCCGGTGGTCTCGCCGACGCGCACCATCGCGATGAAGAAGGGGTTGAACACCCGCGGGTGCCGCTGCATCGACGAGGACAGCTCGCGCCCGCTCTCCAGGCTCTCGCGCAGGTCGCGCAGCACGTCGGCGAACACCGGGTTGCGCGTCGATTCCTGCAGGCCGGCAAGGCCGCGCAGGATCGGCACGCCCGACTTGAGCAACGTGTGCAGTTGCCGGCAGAACAGCAGGACTTCCTCGTGTGGCACCCGGCGCCGGGGCCAGAACGATGCCGGAAGGGGGGGCGCCGAGGCAGGCGGGTTGCCGCCGCCGACTTCGCTGCGCGCGGCATTCGACGGCGTGATGTCCAGCGGGACGATGCCGGCTGCCGAGAGCTGGTCGGCCACGGCGTTGCTGTTCGCGCCTTCGCCGACGCCCTTCACGAGGTCGCCGCTGGCGGAACGTCCGGTGTAGGCGAAGTAGGGCACCCGGGTCCGGCGCTCAGTCGGCCCACTGCGACGACACGCGCATCGCTTCGTCGACCGTGGTTCGGCCTGCGGCGACCAGCGTCGCCCCGTGATGGCGCAACGTGCGCCCGCCCATCTGTTCGTTGCCTACGCGCACGAACGTCGCCGGGTCGGCATGGTTGGCGGCTTCGACCACCGGTCGCGTCATCTCGAGCATCTCGTAGACGCCGGAGCGGCCGAGGAAGCCGGTGCCATTGCAGTGCGAACAGCCACGGCCGCGCTGGTAGGTGCCGTGCCCGGCCGCCTCGCCGAGCGACAGCGTGAGCCACTCGCGTTCGGCCGGGGTCGGCTCGCGCGGCTCGGCGCAGCTTTCGCAGATCACCCGTACCAGCCGCTGCGCGATCACCAGCTGCAGCGACAGCGCCACCATGTAGCGAGGCGCGCCCATGTCCAGCAGGCGGATCGGCGTCGACACGGCGTCGTTGGTATGCAGCGTCGAGAACACCAGGTGGCCGGTGAGCGCGGCGCGCAGGCCGGTCTCGACCGTGGCCTGGTCACGCATCTCCCCGACCAGGATCACGTCCGGATCCTGGCGCAGCGCGGCGCGCAGCACCCGGTCGAACGACAGGTCGATCTTCTCCTGGACCTGTACCTGGTTGATGCCCGGGATGCGGTACTCGACCGGATCTTCCACCGTGATGATCTTGCGCGCCGGCGTGTTGATCGCCGACAGCGCGGAGTAGAGCGTCGTCGTCTTTCCGCTGCCGGTGGGCCCGGTGACCAGCACCATGCCGCTCGGCCGTTGCAACACGCTCTTCAGCTTGGCCAGCATGTCCGGCGGCATGCCGATGTGGTCCAGCCCCAGCAGGCCGGTGGCCTGGGTCAGCAGGCGCATCACCATCGATTCGCCGTGCTGCGTGGGCATCGACGACACCCGTACGTCGACGCTGTAGTTGCGGACCTTCACGTTGAAACGGCCGTCCTGGGGCAGGCGCTTCTCCGAGATGTCGAGCCCGGCCATCAGCTTCAGGCGCAGCACCAGTGCCGAGGCGATGCGCAGGTCCGATTCGGTCTGCAGGTGCAGCACGCCGTCGATCCGGAAGCGGATCTGCAGGCGGGACTCCATCGGCTCGATATGGACGTCCGAGGCGCGCACCGACACCGCGTCCTCGAACACCGACTGCAGCAGCTTGGCGACCGGTGCTTCCTCGACCGACAGCGTCGTGCCCAGGGTGCCGAAGTCCACCGCGGGCGCATCGGCCAGCTCGGCCTGCAGTTCCTGCGCGAGGCCGGTGATCTCGCTGGTTCTGCGGTACAGCCGGTCGATCACCTGCAGCAGCACGGTCTCGCTGACCACCGCGAGCGAGATGTCCCGCCGCAGCAGCCGCGCCATCTCGTCGTATGCATTCAGGTCCGTCGGGTCCGCCATGCCCACGCGCATCGCGCTGCCGAGGTCCTCGAGCACGATCGCGCGGAAACGGCGGGCGATCGTCTCCGGCAGCAGGTTGACCAGCTCGCTGCGGGTATCGAACACCTTCAGGTTGACGTAGGGCACCTTGAGCTGTCGGGCCAGCGCCGATGCGATCTCGTCCTCGGTGACGAAGCCGCACTCGACGAACAGCCGACCCAGGCGGCGGCCGGTCTTCTTCTGCTGGTCGAGCGCGGCGAGAAGCTGGTCCTCGGTCAGCAGCTTCTGCTGGACCAGGATCTCCCCGAGGCGGACCTTTTCCGGACGCGGCATCTACGGTTTCCAGGGTCGCACCCTCGGCTGCGACCGGGACGACGACGGTGGCGGGCGGTGCCCGCAGGGTGGGTGGGTGAACCCCGATAACGACCGGGCCGGCACCGACTTTAGCCGTCCGACGGCGGTTCCGGTAGTGCCCGAACCCGCTGTGGCCTCGTCGGAGCGTCCTGCCGGTACCATCCCGTCATGTTCGACATCGTGCTGGTCCATCCCGAAATCGCGCCCAACACCGGCAACGTGATCCGGCTCGCCGCCAATACCGGCTGCCGGCTGCACCTGGTCGAGCCGATGGGGTTCGTGATGACCGACAAGGGGCTGAAGCGCGCCGGGCTCGACTACCACGAGCATGCAACCGTGCGCCGCCATGCCGACTGGGCCGCCTGCGTCGAGGCACTGGCCGGGGCGCGCCTGTTCGCCGTGACCACCCGCGGCGCCACCCGCTACAGCGACCTCGCGTTCCGCGCGGGTGATGCCTTCGTGTTCGGGGCCGAAAGCCGAGGGTTGCCGGACGCGGTGCTGCAGGGCTTCGCGCCGGAGTCCCGCCTGCGCCTGCCGATGCGGCCTGCGTCGCGCAGCCTGAACCTCGGCAACTCGGTGGCGGCGGTGGTGTTCGAGGCCTGGCGGCAGCAGGGGTTCGCGGGCGGGGCGTGATCGGGCGTGGGCGGGCGGCGTGCTACCTCGGGTAGATCCGCGATGCCAGCGGCCGGGGCTTGTAGTCCGGCAGGAACCGGCACTCCGCGGCCTGCGCGGCGCGCAGCTCGCGGCAGCGCGCCGCGATGCCCGCCGGCGTGGGCTTGCGGCCCTTCTCGACCCAGTCGAGCACGGCATCGAACAGCGGCGGGTAGAACGCATCGCCCCAGTAGCTGTGCTCGCTGGAATCGACGAACACCTGCACCAGCCGGTCGCCGTTGCCGGCGGCCACCATGCGCTGGCGCAGGGTGTCCGTGCCTTCGACGAACACCGTCGCATCGCCGATGCCGTGCGCATTCACCACCGGCACGCGGAAGCGTCCCGCATGGTCGACGTCCGCGGCGAAGCGCGCGCGGGCTGCCGGGCTGGCGCGGAAGCGCGGCACGCCGGCATTGAGGGCTGCGTCGTCGCTGGAGCCCACGTAGCGCACCGTGTCGTTGCCGAACGGGCTCTCGCCGCCGTTCTTCTCGACCACGTCGCGCAGCGTGAACGTGCCCCAGTTCAGGTGCCCGACCACCGACGACTCCGGGATCTTCAGCACGTCGACGATCGTGCGCAGCCTCGCGGCCTGCTCGGCCGTGCGTTTCGCCGCAGGGCGGCCGGTGCCCAGGCACTCGTCCGCGCGCTTGGCGACTTCGGCGCCGGTCATCTTCGCCCCGGCCGGCAGGCCGATCGACAACGGGTACTGCGGCTCGTCCGGCCGCGGATGGTTGTTGCAGAGGTACTGGTAGATCGCGCGCAGGTCGAGCCGGAAGTCGTAGGTGGCCGGGCCGGCGACCACGCCACTGGTGAGCAGGATGCCCTCCCACGAGCGCGGGAACAGTTCCGCCGCGCGCGTGGCCACCATCGCGCCCCACGACTGGCCGTGCAGCAGCGTGCGCCGCGGCGTGGCGACATGCTCGACGAAGATGCGCCGGACCCGCTCGGTGTCCTCGGCGGCCGTGGTGACCGCGAAGCCGCCCTGGCGGAACACCGAGCCGGCCCACGCATGGCCTTCGCGCACGGTGATCGCCCAGCGCGCGATGTCCTCGTCGGCGCGCGTGCGCTGCGGCGGGCCGAGCGTGGGGCCCCCGTGCGCATGCACCACCAGCACGCCGCTCCACTTCGCCGGCATCACGATCAGGTAGTGGGAATCGGCGGAGTCCTGGCCGCGCAGGCAGCGGGCGCCGTCGGGCACGCCGGCCGGGCAGGCTTCGGCGCGCGGCGGCGCCTCAGGCGGGAACGTGGGCGTGCTGGCGCATCCGGCGAGCAGCGCGAGGGTTGCGAGGGTGAGCAGGCATCGCTGGCGAAAGGGAGCGGCGTGGCTGGGCATGGAGCAGGCGTCGGCCGCCGGTGCGGCGAGGCAGACGGGAGGGCGGTGAGCGAAAGTATGTCACGCGGTGGGAAACGATGCTCCGCGCGCCCGCCGCTATTCCCCCGCCGCTATTCCCCCGCCGCTATTCCCCCGCCGCTATTCCCCTTCCGCCCGCGGATCCCGCCGCATCAGCCCGTCAACCGCTGCGGCCGGCTGCAGGCGACCATCCAGCACGCCGCACACGGCCTCGGTGATCGGCATCTCGACGCCGTTCTCGCGGGCAAGGGCAGCCAGCGAATGCGCGCTAGACACGCCTTCTGCGACATGGCCGAGCGTGCCCAGGATCTCCGCCAGCGGCACCCCCTGCGCCAGCCGCAGCCCGACCTGCCGGTTGCGCGACAGGTCGCCGGTGCAGGTGAGGATCAGGTCGCCGGCGCCGCTCAGGCCCATCAGCGTATCGGGCCTGCCACCGAGCTTCAGGCCGAGGCGGACGAGTTCCGCCAGTCCGCGCGTGACCAGCGCCGCGCGCGCATTCAGCCCGAGCCCCAGCCCGTCGCAGATGCCGGCCGCGATCGCCATCACGTTCTTCGCGGCGCCGCCGACTTCGACGCCGATCACGTCGGTCGACGAATAGACGCGCAGCCGGTTGCTGTGCAGGGCATGCGCGGTGGCGCGGGCGAAGCCGGCATCGGCGGAAGCCAGGGTCAGCGCGGCCGGCAGCCCGCGTGCGATCTCGGCGGCGAAGCTCGGCCCCGACAGCACGCCGCTGCAGGCACTGCCGGTGCGCACCCGGGCGACGATCCGGTGCGGCAGCTCGCCGGTGGCCGAGTCGAAGCCCTTGCAGGCCCAGACCAGTGGCCGTTCATCGGCGCCGGGCACTGCCGCCACCCGTTCCAGCGTCGCCGCGAGCGCGCCGGTGGGCACGGCCCCGACGATCAGCGCCGCGCCGGACAGGCAGCGCGCGAGGTCGGCATCGATGACGATCGATGCCGGCAGGCGGTGGCCCGGGAGGTAGCGCAGGTTTTCCCGGTGCATGCGCAGCTCGCCGGCGAACGCGGGATCGCGGGTCCACAGCGTGACGTCATGCTGGCCGGCAAAGGTCGATGCCAGCGCGGTACCCCATGCGCCGGCGCCGAGCACGGCGATGTTCACAAGCCGAAGACCTGGTTCACGTGGATGAATCCGACCGCGCCGTCGCGATGGCGCACCCGCACCCACTCGCCGACCGGCGGCTCCACCATGTCGAGCACGACGTCGCGCCCGACGCGCAGCAGGACGGCACCCAGTTCCGACGGGCTGTCGCGCAACGTGCCCATCGTGGCCCGGACCAGCACGGTGCGTGCCGACGACAGCGAGCGGTTCTCGATCCAGGCCAGCCCGCCGGTGGCATCGCGGACCTTGGTCCAGCCCTCGATGGACACCGACACCTGCACCGGGTAACCCCGGCTCAGCACCCAGAGGCGCTTCGCCTTGACGGACGGCGCGTCGTACAGGATGGCTGCCGGTTCGCCGACAGAACGGAACTCCTGCGCCGAGGCCGGCGCAGGGACCAGCACGGCGGCAGCCAGCACGGCAGCGGCCGCCGCCGTCCGCGCCCGGAACGACATCCTGGCGATCGATCGCTTGAGCATGCGTGCCAGGGGCGCCGGGCGCCGTCGGTCAGTGCGTCTGGCCGTCCGCCGCTGCAGGGGCGGACGCCGCCTGGGCCTGCTGCTGGTAGAGCATCTCGAAGTTGATCGGCTGCAGCACGATGGGCATGAAGCCCGCGCGTACCGAGACGTCGGACACGACTTCGCGGGCATACGGATACAGCAGGTTCGGGCAGGTGATGCCCAGGACCTGGGGCAGCATGTCGGGCAGCACGCCCGAGATGCGGAAGATGCCGCCCTGCACGACTTCGATCAGGAACAGTGTCTTGTCGCCCATCTTCGCGGTGACCGTGACGGTCAGCGTGACATGGTATGCATCGTCGCGGATGTGCTTGCCGTCGGTGTGCAGGTTGAGGTCGACCGCCGGCTGGCCCTGTTCCATGAAGATGTTCGGGGCGTTGGGCACCTCGAGCGAGAGGTCCTTGACGTAGAGCTTCTCGATCGCGAACTGGGGTTGCGTCGCGCCTGCTGCGGGAGTGGTTTCAGCCATGGTGGATCCGGTGGTTTGCCGCACGAGCGGCGGGTGTCTGGGGTCTGATGCGGCCGCATGTTACCGGAGCCCTGGGACGGCGCCGGTGAAGCGGTTCACGAAGGGGGTGGATCAGTTGCTGGCGAGCAGCGGGTCGAGTCCGCCGGCGCGGTCGAGCGCCGAGAGGTCGTCGAAGCCGCCGACATGGCGGTCGTCGATGTAGATCTGCGGCACCGTGCGCCGGCCCGTGCGTTCGATCATCCGGTCGCGGATGGCTGGGTCGGTGTCGATGCGGATCTTCTCGATCTCGGTGACCCCCTTGGCGCGAAGCAGGCGTTCGGCCATCTGGCAGTACGGGCAGACCGCGGTGGCGTACATCGTGATCTTCGGCATCGTTGCGTCTCCTGTGGGGCTTCGCTTCGGTTCCGCAGGCGGGGTCAGCCCTTGGTGCCCTTCTGGATCGGAAGGTTCGCCTGCTCCCAGGCGGTGAGGCCGTCGCGCAGCTTGACTGCCTCGTTGAACCCGGCCTTGCGGAAGGCGTTGGTGGCAGAACCCGAGCGCTGGCCGTTGCGGCAATGCACGATCACCGGCTTCGACTTGTACTTCTCGAATTCCTTCAGCCGCTCGCCGACCTGCGCCGCAGGCACGTTGCGCGCGTGCGGGATGTGGCCGGCCGCGAACTCGGCGGGGTCGCGCACGTCGATCAGCAGGGCGTCCTTGCGGTTGATCAGGTTGACCGCGTCGGTCACGCCGACCTCGTTCGTTCCATTCACGAGGCCCATGATCAACGGCCAGACGAGCAGTGCGCCGCTGACCACGGCCACCGTCACCAGCAGGATGTTCTGCTGCAGGAAATCCAGGACACTCACTCGGCTGCGCTCCAGCGGTTGGCCGGTGACAAATGCCACGGGCCCGATATCGACGGGCGCGTATTATGAAGTAGGATCATCGTCCATGCTCAACCGTCCGCCCATGACCGTACCGTCGTCGTCCGCCCCGCCTGCCTCCCCGCCTGCCGCTGCGTCCGCCGCCACGCCTTCCGGGTCCCCGGTGCCGGCGCCCGCCCGGCCGTCCGGGATCACGCCCGTCCTGCTGCTCATCCTCGACGGCTTCGGGTACCGGGAATCCGGCGACGACAACGCCATCCTGCATGCGCGAAAGCCGGTCTGGGATGCGCTCTGGCGGGAAGGCGCGCACACCACCATCGACGCCTCCGAGCGCCATGTCGGGTTGCCCGGCGGCCAGATGGGCAACTCCGAGGTGGGCCACCTGA
>JAIENF010000679.1 GCA_019751575.1 Burkholderiales bacterium | reverse complement strand
GGTGGTCGGGCTGATCGGCGAACGCGGCCGCGAGGTCAAGGAGTTCATCGAGAACATCCTGGGCCCCGAAGGCCGTGCGCGCTCGGTGGTGGTGGCGGCTCCGGCCGACACGCCGCCGCTGCTCAGGCTGCACGGCGCAGCATACGCAACGGCGATCGCCGAAAGCTTCCGCGACCAGGGCCTGCAGGTGCTGCTGATCATGGATTCGCTCACCCGCTACGCGATGGCCCAGCGCGAGATCGCGCTGGCGATCGGCGAACCACCCGCGACCCGGGGCTATCCGCCTTCGGTGTTCGCGAAGTTGCCGCAGCTGGTCGAGCGCGCCGGGAACGGCCGTTCCGGCGGGGGTTCGATCACCGCCTTCTACACGGTGCTGGCCGAGGGCGATGACCAGCAGGACCCGATCGCCGACTCGGCACGCGCGATCCTCGATGGCCATATCGTGCTGTCGCGTTCCCTTGCCGACCAGGGGCATTACCCGGCGATCGACATCGAGGCATCGATCAGCCGCGCGATGAACGAGCTGGTGACGGTCGAGGAATTCGCGCTGTTGCGCCGGTTCAAGTACTACTACTCGCGCTACCAGCGCAGCCGCGACCTGATCAGCGTCGGCGCCTACGTGCGGGGCGGCGACCGCGAACTGGACGAGGCGGTCGCGCGCTATCCGGATCTCGAGCGGTTCCTGCAGCAGGGACAGTTCGAGCGTGCGGACCATGCGCAGTCGCGCGCCGACCTGGCTGCGCTGTTCGCGTCATGAACGGCGCCCGGCATGGCTGGCCCGCTGGCATGGGGCGCGGCATCGAACGATGAGCCGACGGTTTCCCCTCCAGCCGCTGGTGGACCTGTACGCAGACCGCGTGGAGGCCGCCGAACGCCGCCTGCAGGCCCTCGATGCCGACCGGCGGCAGGCAAAGGAAAAGCTGGCGCAGGTCGAGGCCTACCGGGTCGAGTACCGCGAGCGCCTGCAGCTTTCGCTCGCCCAGGGGATGAACGTGACGCAGGTGCGCGACTACCAGGCCTTCCTGAATCGCCTGGATGAAGCCTGCGGGCAGCAGGGGGCGGAGGTGGCGGTACGCGAGGCCGCCTACCTGGAAGGGCAGAAGGACTGGCTCGAGCAGCGTCGGCGCAAGAAGGCGTTCGATGCGTTGTCGACCCGTCACGAACAGTCGGAGAACGCGCGCGAAACCAGGCTCGAGCAGCGCCTGCAGGACGACCATGCGCAGACGATGTTGCGCGAGGCGAAACGGGACGAGGCGGAGCGGTAGGGCTTCAGGGGGCAGCGCCCCGGTTCGATGCCGGCGGCGGCGGGTATCCGGCCCGATGCGCGCGCTGGCATGCCGCTTGCAGAAGGGGTGGCATCCATCCCGTACGCTCGAGGTAACGCCGTGAATCCATCCGTGCAAGCAGGACCTTCCGCCAGCGCGATGCTGGCCGTGAACGCCGCGCAGGTGCCCACGGAGGCTGCGCCGGGCGTCCCCGGCGATGCGGTGCCGGACGGCGGGTTCAAGGGGGTCCTGGAGCAGCGCCTGCAGTCGGCAGCCGACAGTACCGGCGGCCGGGGCGGCAGCGAAGTCGAAGCCCCGGTGCTGCCGCCGGAGCTGCCGGTGGTGCTGCAGATGGTTGATTCCAATAGGATTGCGTCTGACGCGATGGCGGCTTTCCTGGCATTGCAGCCGCCCCCGGCAGTCCCGCCCGGCATTCCCCTCGCGCTGCCCGTGGACGATGCCGCTCCGCCGGGACTGGCGCGCGCTGCGCTGTCCCTGCCGGTGCTGCCGACGGCGGATGGCATCCGCGTCGAGGCCCCGGACGCCGGGTCGGATCCGTCGGCCGGCCAGTTCCCGGCCGCGGACCTGCGGGCGGCAATGGATGCCGCGTCCGGCAAGCGCTTGCCGCAGGCTTCCGTCGATTCGCCGCCATCATTCCGCGCGCTGATGGTGGATGCCGGCGCGGCGCGCACCGGTGCGGAAGGCGTGATCCCGCTGCAGGCTGGCGGACCTGCGACACCCGAGAGCGCCAGCCCGGTCCCGCTGGCCGCCCAGGCGCCGGCTGCGCCATCCCCGGGCGAGGCGCGTGCAGCCACGACCCAGGTTGCCACGCCGTTCGGCAGGCCGGAGTGGTCGAACGCCATGAACGAACGGGTGACCTGGCTGGTGGGCCAGCGCGTGCAGTCGGCGGACATCCAGTTGAACCCGCCACAGCTGGGGCCGGTCGAGGTGCGGATCACGATCCAGAACGACCAGGCAAACCTCTACTTCACGTCCCAGAACGCGGCCGTGCGCGAGGCGATCCAGGCGGCTCTGCCGCGGCTGAACGAGATGCTGGCGCAGGGCGGTCTTTCGCTCGGCCAGACCTCGGTCGGTGCGGAGTCGTTCGCCGGGCAGCAGCAGGCCTCGCGCGACGGGAACGGCAGCCGACGCCACGAGGCCGACGTTCCGGGCGGGTCGGCGTTGCAGGGTTCCGGTGCCTCCGGTCCGGGCGTCCTGGCCGTCGTGCGGGGCCGTGTCGGGATCGATATGTACGTCTGACGCTGCACACCCGCCTGTTCCTAAAGTGCCATTCCGCTAGAAGCTTATTGCGCTCTCGTCATCCTGCACATAAACTCTGCACGCAAAGATGTTGTTTCCAGTGAATTTCCTGCTGGAATGTGCGGCAGCAGGTTGGTCCGGGACAGGCGATGGCAAAGGCAGCGGCGAAAGCCAAGACAGCGGAATCGGAAGACGGCGCAGCGCCGAAGAAGGGCAAGGGGAAACTCTTCCTGATCATCGGCCTGGTAGTCCTGCTGGCGGGGGGCGGCGGTGGCGCATGGTTCTTCCTCCAGGGCAAGAAGGGCGGGGACGAGACGGCAGAGGCCAAGCCCAAGCCGAAGGCGCCGCCCGTGTTCGAGAAGCTCGAACCGTTCGTGGTCAACCTTGCCGACCGTGGCCGCTACCTGCAGGTGGCGATGGAACTGAAGGTCAGCGATGCCAAGACCGGCGACCAGATCAAGAAGGTCCTTCCGGAGATCCGCAACGGCATCCTGATGGTCCTTTCGGGCAAGCGCGCCGAAGAGGTCACCAGTGCTGACGGCAAGTTGCGCCTGCAGCTCGAGATCCGCCATGCCGCGAACCGGGCGCTGGGCATCGAGTTCGAACTGCCGCCGCTGATGAAGGCCTTCCCGGAAGGCACCGAGCAGGCGGTGATCGACGAAGCCAGGGCCCAGTTCGAGAAGCTTTCCGAATCAGCGAAGGCGTCCATCGCGAAGGTCGACGGCATGGGCATCACCGACGTGCTGTTCACTTCCTTCGTGATCCAGTAGCCGAAGCAGTATCCCGCAGACCCACGCGTTCCACGTCACGTCCTCGAAACGACGGTAGACAGACGACCCGCCGCATATGGCCGAAGACATACTCTCCCAGGACGAAGTCGACGCGCTGCTGCGCGGCGTGTCCGGCGACGCCGAAGAGCAGGTGGCCGACGACGGGTCTGCCGACGGCGTGCGGGCGTATGACATCGGCCGGCAGGAGCGCATCGTGCGCGGGCGCATGCCCACGCTCGAACTCATCAACGAGCGCTTCGCCCGCCTGCTGCGCATCTCGCTCTACAGCTACCTTCGACGCTCCCCCGAGATCTCGGTCGGTCCGGTTCGTGTCATCAAGTACAGCGACTTCACCCGCAACCTGCCGGTTCCGACCAACCTGAACCTCGTTCATGCAAAGCCGCTGCGCGGCACCGCGCTGTTCGTGCTCGATCCGAACCTCGTGTTCCAGGTGATCGATTGCCTGTTCGGAGGCAGCGGGAAGATACACACCCGGGTCGAAGGGCGCGACTTCACCGCCACCGAACTGCGCATCATCCAGAACATCCTCAGGTTGTCGTTCGCCGACTACGAGAAGTCCTGGCAACCGGTGCATCCGCTGAGGTTCGAGTACGTGCGCTCGGAAATGAACACCCAGTTCGCGAACATCGCGACGCCCACCGAGGTGGTGGTCGTGTCGACCTTCACCATCGACCTCGGGTCGGGCGGTGGCGAATTCAACGTGTGCATGCCCTATGCTATGATGGAACCGCTGCGCGACGTGATCTACAGTGGCATGCAGGCCGACCGCAGCGAGTCGGATGCGCGCTGGGTCACGATGCTCACGCGCCAGATCCAGGATGCGGAGGTCGACCTCGTTGCAAATCTCGGTACCGCCACGGTGACGCTTCGCGACCTGATGCAGCTCGAGGTCGGAGACGTCATCGGCCTCAACATGCCCGACAGCGTCGTTGCCGATGTCGATGGCATACCTGTGCTCGACTGCTCCTACGGGGTCACCGAGGGCCGCTACGCGCTGAAGGTGAACCGCTTCGTGAACGCACCGGCAGCGGTGCTCGGTGAACGGGGCGGAAGCGGTGGCTGAGTCCGGCGCAGATCCCGCAGCGGCTGCCGGCGAAGATATCAGCGCCGACGACTGGGCTGCGGCGCTGGCCGAGCAGGAGACGAGCGGCGGCGGGGCGGCGGACGTGCAGCCGGCCGCGTTCGCGCAGCTGAAGAACGACGCTGCCGGTATGCCGCCGGGCAACCTCGACATGATCCTCGACATCCCGGTGACGATCACCGTCGAGCTCGGCCGGACCAAGATCCAGATCCGGAACCTGCTGCAGCTCGCGCAGGGTTCGGTGATCGAACTCGACGGGATGGCAGGCGAGCCGATGACCGTGCTGGTCAACGGATGCCTGATCGCCCAGGGCGAAGTGGTGGTCGTCAACGAGAAGTTCGGCATCCGCCTGACCGACATCATCACGCCAGAAGAGCGGCTGCGGCGCCTGAATCGATGAAGCCGGCGCGCGCGCTGCCTTGCCTGGCGCTCGGCTGGATGGCCGCCACGGCGCATGCGTCCGCTGCGTTGCCGCCGTCCCCGATGAGTTTCTCGGTGCTGGTCCAGGTCCTGTTCGGCCTGGCGCTGGTGGTGGCCGCCATCGTCGCCACCGGCTGGCTGCTGCGCCGCTTCGGCCCGACGCAGAGCGCGGGAGGGCTGTTGCGCGTGGTCGGCGGGGTGATGGTCGGTCCGCGCGAGCGCCTCGTGGTGGTCGAGGTCGGCGAGCAGTGGCTCATCGTCGGCGTGGCCGCGGGCAGCGTCAACCTGCTGCATTCGCTGCCCAAGGGGGCGGGTGCGGCCAGTGCCGCGGCGCAGCCGGGCGCGGGCGGTGGCGCAGAGCCCGCCTGGCTCAAGCGCCTGCTGGCGGGCAACGGGCAGGGCCGGTGAAGCTGTCCCCGGCTTGCGCGCGATTCGGCTTCGGGAGCGCGGTGGCCACCGTCCTCGCGCTGGCCTCGCTCGGGGCCGCCGCCCAGGGGCTGCCGGCCGTCACTTCGACGCCAGGGGCCGGTGGCGCCCAGACCTATTCGCTCTCGATCCAGACGCTCCTGTTCCTGACGGCGTTCACGTTCATCCCGGCCGCAGTGCTGATGATGACCGCCTTCACGCGAATCGTGATCGTGCTGTCGCTGCTGCGGCAGGCGATCGGCACGCTGCAGGCGCCGCCTAACCAGGTGCTGATCGGCCTCGCGCTGTTCCTCACGTTCTTCGTGATGGCCCCGGTCTTCGAGAAGGCCTACCAGGATGCCTACGTGCCCTTCTCGGAAAACAAGATCGACCTGATGACGGCGGCCGAGCGTGGCGTGGTGCCGTTCCGCGAGTTCATGCTGAAGCAGACCCGCGAGTCCGACCTCGCCTTGTTCATCAGGCTGTCCGACAGCCCGCCGCCGGCAGGCCCGGAAGCCGTGCCGCTCAAGGTGCTGGTCCCGGCATTCGTCATCAGCGAGCTGAAGACGGCTTTCCAGATCGGGTTCGTGATCTTCATCCCGTTCCTGGTGATCGACATGGTCGTGGCCAGCGTGCTGATGTCGATGGGCATGATGATGCTGTCGCCGGTCATCATCTCGCTTCCGTTCAAGCTGATGTTGTTCGTCGTGGTCGACGGCTGGAACCTGCTGATCGGGTCGCTGGTGCGGAGCTTCCAGGTTTGAACCCCGAAGACTTCATCTCGATCGCGCGCCAGGGGCTGGAACTCACCATCATGCTGTCGATGCCCCTGCTGCTCGCCGCGCTGGTGACCGGCCTGCTGGTCAGCGTGTTCCAGGCGGCGACACAGATCAACGAGATGACGCTGTCGTTCATCCCGAAGCTGATCGTGATGTTCGCCGTGGCCGTGCTGGCCGGGCCCTGGATGCTGCAGCTGCTGGTCGACTACACCCGGCGGCTGTTCGAGAGCATCCCCGGCCTGGTCGGATAGGGCGTCCGTCGCTCGCCGCCCGCCGGACCGACCGCGCGATGATCGAACTGACGACCGCGCAGTGGAACCTGCTGCTGGCGACCTACATCTATCCGTTCGTGCGGGTGATGGGCTACATCTCGGCCGATCCGGTGCTCGGCAACCGGTCCGTCCCGATCCGGCTGAAGATCGGCCTGGCGCTCGCGATCTCCGTGGCGATCGCGCCGACGCTCGGTCCGCTGCCGGTGATCGAACCTGCGTCTCCGATCGGCCTGGCGATCCTCGCCCAGCAGGTGTTCATCGGCGTGGCGATCGGGTTCGCGGTGCGCGTGATCCTGGCCGCGGTCGAGATGGCGGGGCAGATGATCGGCCTGCAGATGGGCCTGGGCTTTGCGACCTTCTTCGATCCGCAGACCTCGGCGCAGGTGCCTGTCATCGGGCAGTACCTCGGGCTGCTGGCGATCCTCGTGTTCCTGTCGATCAACGGGCATGCGCTGATGCTGTCCACGCTGATCGAGAGTTTCCGCATCCTGCCGATCGGCACGCTCGGCCTCGAGAGCAACGGCTTCGCCGAGTTCGCGCGCTGGGGGTCGCAGATATTCCTGATCGGCTTCACGCTGGCGCTGCCGGTGATCGCCACCCTGCTGATCGCGAACTTCGGCATCGGGATCATGTCGCGCGCCGCGCCGCAGATGAACATCTTCGCGGTGGGCTTTCCCTTCACCCTGCTGGTGGGCTTCGTCTCGCTCTTCCTGATGATCCCGTATTTCCTGCCGGTGCTGGAGGGGATGTTCATGGGTGGCATCGAACACCTGGTGCGGCTGCTGCGCGCGATGGCGGTGGCTCCCCTGCGTTAAGCCCGGGTGAATCGAGGGCGCGGAGACCGGGCCGGGCCGATGCGCGAAGGTTGTAAGGCCCTGTAACGTCCGCCTGCCGGAGGCGGTGTTGGGTAGAATCGCGGTTTTCGCGACGGGAGCCCGTCCATGTTTTCTGGCAGTCTGGTAGCGATCGTCACACCGATGTTCCCCGACGGCGGGCTCGACCTCGACCGTCTCCGTGCGCTCATCGACTGGCATGTCGCGGAAGGCACCGAGGGCATCGTGATCGTCGGCACCACCGGCGAATCGCCGACGGTCGATTTCGAGGAACACTGCCTGTTGATCCGGACGGCGGTCGGCCATGCGGCCGGGCGCGTCCCGGTGATCGCCGGCACCGGCGCCAACTCCACCTCCGAAGCGGTCGAACTCACCCGCTACGCGCGCGAAGTCGGTGCCGCTGCCGGCCTGTCCGTCGTGCCCTACTACAACAAGCCGACGCAGGAGGGCCTGTACCGGCACTTCCGTACCATCGCCGAGTCGGTCGACCTGCCCTTGATGCTCTACAACGTGCCGTCGCGGACCATCGCGGACCTGTCCAACGACACCACGCTGCGGCTGGCACAGGTGCCCGGCATCGTCGGCCTGAAGGACGCGACCGGCGACCTGTACCGCGCGTCCGACCTGGCCCGCCGCCTGCCGCAGGGCTTCTGCGTGCTCAGCGGTGACGATGGCACCGCGATGGCAGCGATGTTCTGTGGCATGCATGGCGTGATTTCGGTCACCACCAATGTCGCGCCGCGCGCAATGCGCGGCCTGTGCGACGCGGCGCGTGCCGGCCGGGTGCCCGAAGCCCGCGCGTTCAACGACCGGTTGCTCGGCTTGCACAAGCACCTGTTCGTCGAGGCGAACCCGATCCCGGTCAAGTGGGCATTGCAGCAGATGGGCATGATCGACAGCGGCGTCCGGCTGCCATTGACGCCCCTTTCGCCGGCGCACCACGAAATCGTCCTTGGTGCGATGCAGCTGGCAGGCATCGCACCGGCCTCAGGCAGTGGAGTCCGTTCATGACGCACCGAAAGTCGAGCCGATCGCCCGCAGGTCGGGTCCGATGCATCCTGTTGCTGGCTTCCGTGGCGGCACTGGGCGGATGCCAGACCGTCGCGGGCGTGCTGGGTGGCCAGGGTCCCGACTACCGGAATACCGGTCGCCTGCCGCCGCTCGAGGTGCCGCCCGACCTGGCGCGGCCGACGGCCGACACGCGATTCAACGTGCCCGATGTCGGTGGCGCCAGCGCGACGTTTTCCGAGTTCGACAAGCTGCGCAAGGGCAAGCCGACCGCATCGGGGGCTGCCGGGGTACTGCCGCAGGTCGACAAGACGCGCATCGAACGCGCGGGCAACGAGCGCTGGCTCGTCGTCCCCGGCGCGCCCGAGGCGATCTGGCCGCTGCTGCGCGAGTTCTGGCTGGAAGCCGGGTTCCTGATCGCGATCGAGATCCCGGAAGCCGGCGTGATGGAGACCGACTGGAGCGAGAACCGTCCGCGGGTCGTGGAGGGCGGCATCCGCGGCCTGTTCGACAAGCTGCTGTCCACCGTCCGGACGACCAGTTCCCGCGACCGGTTCCGGACCCGGCTGGAGCGGGGCGCCGGCGGAACCACGGAGATCTACGTCAGCCACCGCGGCATGGAAGAGGTCCAGGTAGGCACCAACAGCCCGGAATTCAAATGGCAGTTGCGGCCGAGCGACAACGACCTCGAGGCCGAGATGCTGCGCCGGATCATGGTCCGCTTCGGCGCGCCCGAGTCCGTTGCCAAGGCCAGCGTCGCACAGTCGCTGGCGCCGGCAGCGGCGCGCGCGCGCATCGTCAAGGACGCCGCCGGTGGCGCCAGCCTCGCCGTCGCCGACGACTTCGACCGCGCATGGCGCAGGGTCGGTCTTGCACTCGACCGTGTGGGCTTCACGGTCGAGGATCGTGACCGCTCCAAGGGGCTCTACTTCGTGCGGTATGTCGACACCGATGCCGCGCCGCAGAAGGAGGGTTACCTGTCGAGGCTCGCGTTCTGGCGTGGCGATGCCGTGGTGCCGCGCAAGGCCGAACAGTTCCGCATCCTGGTCGGAAACGCCGAGGGCGGCAGCCGCGTGCAGGTGCTCAACCGGGACGGGGGCAGCGATCGTTCCGAGACGGCCCAGCGAATCCTGACGGTGCTGCTGGACCAGCTGCGTTGACGCGGCCGACTGGCGCAGGACAGTCGTCCGCGACGGGCCGCTGATCGATGCGGTTCTGCTCGCTCGGCAGCGGCAGCAGCGGCAATGCGTGGCTGGTCGAGTCGGGCGGGACCCGGGTGCTGATCGACTGCGGCATCGGCCCCGACCGGCTGACCGCTCGCCTGGTCCAGGCGGGTGCCGATCCGGGATGCATCGATGCGATCCTGGTCACCCATGAACATGATGACCATGTCGGCGGCGCCGCGGCCTTCGCCCGCCGGCATTCGATCCCCGTGTATGCAACCTATGGCACCGTGCAGGGTGCGGGCAGCGCCCTGTCCGGAATGGCGCGGCTGCACGAGATAGCGCCGTCCGGACGGTTCTCGATCGGCGCACTCGAGGTGCTGCCGGTCGCGGTACCGCACGACGCGCGAGAGCCGGTGCAGTACGTGCTCGGGGATGGCAGCGTACGGATCGGGGTGGTCACCGACCTCGGTTCCATCACGCCGCATGTCACGGCTTCGTTTTCCGGCCTCGACGCGCTGGTGCTCGAGGCGAACCATGATGAAGGCATGCTGCGCAACGGGCCCTATCCGAAGTTCCTGAAGGAGCGTGTCGGCGGACGTTATGGCCACCTGTCTAACGAGGTCGCGGCGCGCCTGCTCGGTGCCGTCGCCAGCGACCGGCTGCAGCATGTGGTGGCGGCACACCTGTCCCTCAAGAACAATACGGCGGCGCTTGCACGGCAGGCGTTTGCCGGGGCCCTCGGCTGTGCCGAAGACTGGATCGCGATCGCCACTGAAGAAGGCCTGGACTGGCGCGACGTGTCCGCCGTGCGGGCCTGAGCCTGCCTGCCCGGCCCTGGCCGTTGCGAGGGCCTGACGGGCGGGAATGAAAAAACCGGCCAGAGGCCGGTTTTTTCGACGCACCCCGAACGTCGGGGCAGCGGCTGAATTACTTCTTCATCGCGTCCTTGGCTGCATCGGCCGCGCCTTTGGCTGCATCCATCGCGCCCTTGGCCGCGTCTGCCGCGCCAGGTGCGGGCGCCGGGGTGGGTGCCGGGCCA
>JAIENF010000048.1 GCA_019751575.1 Burkholderiales bacterium | reverse complement strand
GGCCGGGGCTGATGCAGGAAGACGCGACGCCGGTGCTGCCGACGACACTCTATGCGACGACCAAGTATGCGGCCGAGCGTGCCGCCCGCCGCCTCGCCGAGTTGTGGCAGCTCGAAGTCGCGTGCGCCCGCCTCGGCACGCTGATCGGCCCCTGGGAGCGCGACGGCTCGTCCCATGCACACGGGGTGCGCGACAACTTCGGGCCGCACTCGCAGCTCGCGCGGATCGCGGTGAAGGGGGGCGAGGCGGTGCTGCCTTGCGACGAGTGCACGCGCGACTGGGTGTACGCGCCGGATGTCGGCCGCGCCCTGGTGGTCCTGGCCGACGCACCGGCATTGCCGCACGGGGTCTACAACCTGAGCGCAGGCATCGACTGGACCGGCGACATCGCCGCCTGGTGCGAGGTGCTGGCCGCGCGCTTCCCGGGCTTCCGCCACCGCATCGCGGGGCCCGGCGAGGCGCCGAACGTGCACTACACGGATCGTGCGCGCAGCCTGATGGCGGTGGAACGGTTCGAAGCGGACCACGGTTTCGTCGCGATCCGGGATCGAGACGCGATCCATCGCCTGTTCGCGGACTGGGTGGCGCGGATCGGCCCGGCCTGGCATGGCTGACCCGCGCGCATGCCGTCGTCCTGGCGCCGCCCCGGTGCCTTGACCCCTTGCGCTGCCGCAGGGTCCGCCGCGTCGCTCAGGCCGTGGCAGGACCCGGAGCGAACCTGCGCAGCAGCGGCGCGATGAACGGGATCGACAGGGCGAGCGCGCTCGCCGAAAGCAGGGCGATGCAGATCGTGCTGCGGACGAAGACGCCCGGGTCCGCGCCGGAAATCGTCATCGCCTGCCGGAACGACTGCTCCATCATGCCGCCCAGCACCAGCGCCAGCACCAGCGGGGCGACCGGGATCGCCAGCTTGCGGAACACGTAGCCGATCACGCCGAAGCCCAGCGCGACGTAGAGCTCGAAGATGTTTCCGTTCACCGCGAAGATGCCGATCGCTGAAATGGACACCACCATCGGCAGCAAGAGCCCGATCGGGATGTACAGCAGGCGCACGAACACGCCGACCAGCGGCAGGTTGAGGATCAGCAGCACGAGGTTGCCGATGTACATGCTGGCGATCAGGCCCCAGACGAGGTCCGGACGCTTCTCGAACAGCAACGGCCCCGGCTGCAGGCCGTACATGATGAACGCTGCGAGCAGCACGGCGGTCGAGCCCGAGCCGGGCACGCCCAGCGTGAGCAGCGGCACCATCGCGCCACCGGTCGACGCGTTGTTCGCCGCCTCGGGGCCCGCCACGCCTTCGATCATGCCGGTGCCGAACTTCGCCTTGTCGCGGGACAGCATGCGCTCCACGCTGTACGAGAGGATGGTGGCGATGGTCGCGCCGGCCCCGGGCAGCACGCCCTTGAAGAAGCCGATGCCGGTGCCGCGCACGATGGGCATCACCGACCGCCGCCATTCGTCGCGGGTCAGCCACAGGCTGCCGGACATCCGGATGATCTCGGAGCGTCCCTTGACCAGGTCTTCCAGGCCGGAGAACACCTCGGCGATCGCGAACAGGCCGACCACGACCACGATGAACCCGATGCCGTCCTGAAGTTCAGGCATGTCGAACGTGAAGCGCTGCTGCCCGCTCTGCAGGTCGATGCCGATGGTCGCGAACATCAACCCGAGGAACATCGACAGCAGGCCCTTTGCCAGCGATGGCCCGGTCAGTGCGGCCACCGACGTCATGGCAAAGAGCATCAGCGTGAAGTACTCGGCAGGCCCGAACTTCAGCGCGAAGCCCGCGAGCGGCACCGCGAGCAGCGACAGCAGCACCACCGATGCGGTGCCGGCAACGAAGGAGGCGATCGCCGAGATCGCGAGCGCCGCGCCGGCGCGGCCGCTGCGAGCCATCGCGTAGCCGTCCAGCGCAGTCATCACGGACGACGATTCGCCCGGCGTGTTGATCAGGATCGAGGTGGTCGACCCACCGTACATCGCACCGTAGTAGATGCCGCACAGCATGATCAGCGAGGAGGTCGGCTCGATCCCGTAGGTGATCGGCAGCAGCAGGGCGATCGCGGCGGCCGGGCCGATGCCGGGCAGCACCCCGATGACCGTGCCGAGCAGGCAGCCGAGGAACACATAGGCGAGGTTGATCGGCTGGGTCGCAACCGAGAACCCGTTCAGCAGGTGTTCGAAGGCATCCAAGGGTGACGTCTTTTCCGGTTCAGAAGGGCAGGACGCCCTGTGGCAGCCGCACCGACAGCACGCGGGTGAACAGCAGCCACGCGCCGACGGTGAAGCCGGCCGCAGTGCAGAGGTTGGTCAGCCTGTGGCCCGCGTTGAAGACGGACATGAGCCCGAGCAGGAACACGACCGTGGAAAGCAGGAACCCGACGCGCTCGAACACGAAGAAGTAGAGCCCCGTCCAGGCCGTGATGCCGGCCACCATCATCGTCGAGCGCAGGTCGAACGGTGCGTTGCCCTCGATCAGCACCGGCGTCCGGCCATCGCGCGTGCGCCAGAGGTCCACCACCATCAGCAGCGCGCACAGGAACAACCCGCCGCTGACCAGGATCGGGAAGATCTGAGGGCCGAGCGGATCGGCGAGTTCCGGGTGGGGCAGCGCCAGCGTCGCGCGCAGGTACGCTGCCGCCGTCACCAGCGTGGCGACGAGCAGCAGTACCGCAGGCAGCCGGCCCGGTACCGGCCTGGAAGGCGCGTTCATCGGGAAGCCGGCGACCGGGCGGGCGTCGGGCACCCCTGCCGCCCGTCCCGGGCACCTCGCATCACTGACCGGCCTTCAGTGCACCGAGGTCGGACATGATGCCGCGTGCTTCTTCATGTTCCTTCTTCAGGAAGGCTGCCGTTTCGCGCGACGGCATGAAGCCGTATTCCCAGCCGTTCTCCGCGACGAACTTCTTCCACTCCGGCGTCTTCATGGTGCGCGCGAACACGTCGTCCCAGAAATCGATCTGCGGCTGGGTCATGCCACGCGGGCCGAGGAACACGTACCAGCTGTCCTGGATCACGTCGAAGCCCATCTCGCGGAAGGTCGGCACGTCCGGCATGCTCGCCGCCCGCTTCGGCGACGCGATGCCGAGGATGCGCATCTTGCCCGACTGCATGTGCGGCACCGCGTTGTTGGACGCATTGACCATCGCATCGATATGCCCGCCGAGCACGTTGGTCGCCGCCTCGGCGCCGCCGCCGAAGGTCACCATGCGCAGCTTGCGCGGATCGGCACCGACCGCGCGGGCGAGCAGGGCGACCACGAAGTGGTTGGTGCTGGCCAGCGTGCTGCCGGGCGAGATGGTGAGCGACGCCGGGTCCTTGCGCAGGCGATCGGCGAAATCCTTCAGCGTCTTGATCGGCGACTCGGTACGCACCGACAGCGAGACCGGCTCGGTGCCGATGTAGGGCAGGACCGTCAGGTCGTTGTAGGTCAGGTTGGTGCGGCCCGCGAGCTGGTTGGTGAGGATGCCGGCCTGCGCGATGGCGATGTAGTGGCCATCGCCAGTCTTTTGGCTGACATACGTATACGCAAGCGTGCCGCCGCCGCCAACCCGGTTGGTGACCACCGCATCGACGATCTTGTTGTCCGCCCAGATCTTCTGCAGCGCGCGCGCAGCCTTGTCGTTGCCGCCGCCCGGGGCTGCAAGCACCACCAGCTCGACCGTGCGGTTGGGCTTCCAGGCCTGGGCGTGCGCGGGGGCCGAGGTCAATGCGACGCCCAGCAGCGCGCTGGCGGTGAGCGCGGCCATGCGGTTCATCGCGCGGGGCACCTGGCGCAGTACCGCAGGCGCCGCCGACCACATCGATTTGGGTGACATGCAGGAATCAGGTTGCATCGCGCTGCTCCGTCGTTCAGGGAAAAGGTTGGCCGGGCAATGCCGGACCGCGGATTCTGCAAGCAATCGGCATACCACTGCAATCCCGGAGGCGTGCATTTCGACCGGCCCGGTCAACGCTTCGGGTCCGGTGCATCCGTGGCGCTCGCGACCGGACCGTCGCGCTCGATCATGCCATCGCGCAGTTCGATCACGCGATCGCAGCGGGCGGCCAGCCGCGGATCATGGGTGACCACGATGAATGCGCATCCGCGCTCGCGGTTGAACCGGCGCAGCAGGGCGAAGGCCTCGTCTGCACTGTGTGTGTCGAGGTTTCCGGTCGGTTCGTCGGCGAGCACGAGGTCGGGCGCGAGGGCCAGCGCCCGCGCGATGGCGACCCGCTGCTGCATTCCGCCGGAAAGCTCCCCGGGGCGCTTTTCCATGGCGTCGGAAAGCCCGACCGCTGCCAGGAGCTCGCGGGCGCTGGCCCGGTTCGCCGGCGTGAACGCGCCATCGCGCATCAGTCCGGGCAGCATCACGTTCTCGAGCGCGCTGAATTCGGGCAGCAGGTGATGGAACTGGAACACGAACCCGAGCGTGTCCAGCCGGGCCTGCGTGCGTTCGTCGTCGCTGGCCGTGCCGGTGGGCACGCCCTTGAGCAGGTACTCGCCGGCACTGGGACGGTCGAGCAGCCCGAGCAGGTTGAGCAGCGTGCTCTTGCCCGATCCCGACGGGCCGATCAGCGACGCGAACTCGCCCGCTTCGACCGTGAGGTCGATGCCGTGGAGGACCTCGGTCTCGTTGGGCAGGCCCTCGTTGAACCGCTTGTGCACGCCCGAGAGGGAGACGATGGGTGCCGCCGTCCGCGCCGTGTTCACATCCGTATCGCCTGCGCCGGATCGAGGCGCGCCGCGCGCCGGGCCGGCAGCGCGGCCGAGACCACGCCCAGCACGACGGCGCCGAGCGTCGTGAAGAAATAGAGACGGAAGTCCAGGTGTGCGTTGAACAGCCGGGAACCGTCGGCCGAAGTCAGCACGCCGCTCATGAACAGGGCGAGTGCATAGCCGACCGCACACCCGAGCACGGCCCCGATCAGCCCGATGATCGCGCCCTGCACCAGGAAAACGCGCAGCACGCGGCCGCGCGAGGTGCCCATCGCCCGCAGGATGCCGATCTCGCGTGTCTTCTGCACCACGGCGACCATCAGCACGCTGGCCACGCCGATCGCGACCACCAGGCCGAAGGTGAAGCGGATCATGCGCGTCATCAGTGTCTGGTTCGACAGTGCGACCATCAGCTGCTGGTTGGTCTGTATCCAGCTCTCCACCCGGTGCGGGATGGTCAGCGAAAGGTCCGAAGCGACGCGCTGCGCATCCCACAGGTCATCCACCGTGATCTCGATGCTGGTGACGCCGCCCGGCAGCGCATGCAATGCCTGGGCGGTCGCCAGCCCGACGTATGCATAGAGCTGGTTCAGGTTCTTCGCGCCGAGGTCGAAGATGCCGCGTACCCGGTAGGTGTCTCCCGGGGACGTCGGCGTGGACAGTCGCACCGTGTCGCCGATCCCGACGCCGAGGTCTTCCGCGAGGTCGCGGCCGAGCAGCACGTCGCCCGGATCGACCTGCAGGGTGCCGGCGATGAGCTTCTGGTCGAGCCGGGTCACTGCCGCGTAGGGCTGGGCGACGATGCCGATGATGCTCAGCGACTTGTTCGAATCGCCGCGGGTGACCAGGCCGGGGCCGGCCACCAGCGGAGAGATCGCGCGCACGTCCGGGTTCTCGCGCAGCCGTGCGACCGCGGCCTGCCACTGGTCGATCGAGCGCAGGCGCTGGCCGCGCGGCTGCACGTCGGACAGCACGATCGGCGCATCGCCCCGCGAGGAGCCCCTGGCGTCGCCCTGGCGCAGCGGGCGGGCCACTTCCTCCAGCGGCTTGATCGTGACGTGCGGCTGTACCCCGAGCGTGCGCTGGACGATGTCCCGCTGCAGTTCGCCAAGGAAGCCGGTGATGAAGACGATGAAGGCGATGCCCAGTGCGGCACCGATGATGATCAGCGCGGTCTGCAGCCCGCCTTCGCGCAGGAACCGCCAGGCGACGATCCATTCGAAGCGCATCAACGGACGTCCTGCGCGCCGGTCACCGGGCGCGCGCCCGCGCGCCGTTCGCCAGGCCGCGGGTGAGCACCACCGCATCGCCGGCCTCGATCCCGGACAGCACCTCGACCTTCGCGCCGCCGCGGATGCCGAGCGTCACCGGCACCGCGACGATCCGGCCTTCGTCGATCCGCTGCACGAATGCGCCACCGTCGCCCTCGCGCACCGCCGAAGCCGGGATCACGCGTGCGCGCTCCTTGCGCGCGACCTCGATGTCGATCGAGACCGTCATGTCGGCGCGAAGATACGGGGGCGGCATGGCCACCCTGAAGCGCCCCTCGACGGATCCGCGCGACGTGTCCACGCCCGGGCTGACGTAGTAGAGGATCGCGTCGAACCGCTCGCCCGGGAACGCGTCGCTGGAGGCGATCGCCTTGCTGCCTTCGCGCAGGTAAGGCAGGTTCTTCTCGTCGATCTGCGCGGTCAGCCGGGTCTCGCCGCGCGAGGCGATCACCAGGAGGCGCTTGGTCGACGTGACGATGTCGCCAGGCTCGACGCTTCGCACCAGCACCTTGCCCGGCACCGAGGCCCTGATCACTGTCTGTGCCAGCCTGGCTTCGGCCAGCTCCCGGGCGGCGGTCGCCTCGCGCAACCGGACCGTGGCATCGCGTGCGGCGACGCCGCTGCTGCCCTGTGCGCGCCGCTGGGTTCGCGCCGAGTCGACCTGGCTGCGCGCGATCGCGACCTGCCGTTCGACATCGTCGAGCCGGGCATCGCTGATGAAGCCCTTGTCGCGCAGCGCGCGCTGCCGCTGGTAGTCTGCCTCGGCAAAGCGCAGCTGTGCTTCCGCCTGCGCCAGCGCGTCCGCCGACTGCGGCAGGGCCAGCTCGCCGACACTGGCGATGCGGGTGCGTGCAGTGGTCTCGGCCGCCTGGGCCTGTGCGACGCCGGCGCGCAGCTCTTGCGGGTCGAGCTCGATCAACGGCTGGCCGGCGGACACCTCGTCACCTTCGGTCACCCGCACCTGCGTCACGCGGCCGGTGATCACCGAGCCGATCTCGATGCGGTTCGGTGCCTGGACGCGGCCGCTGACCACGATCGTGTGCACGATCGGCGCATCCTCGGCCCTGGCCACCTCGACGGCCGGTCCGCGCCATTTCATCCAGCCCATGCCGGTGCCTGTCGCGACCAGCAGCAGCGCGACGATTCCCCCGGAGCGCCAGTGCGCCATGCTCATCCTGCGTCCGGGCTCACAGCAGCCGCGAGAGGTCGCGGGCACCGAGCCCGGGCAGGGCGACGTCGCACCCGCGCGCGATCGTCATCACCTTGAACAGCTCGCCCATTTCGGCCGGCGAAAGCAGTCGCTGCGCAGCGGCCGCCTGAGGCAGGTAACGGCCCGGCTGGTCGGCCGGTGTCCGGCCAAGGAGCCCGGCGATGCCCGCATCCAGGAGGAAATGGGCCTGCGTGGTGTAGCCGGCGAGGCGGCCGCCGGCACCGACGGCAGCCTCGGCCACTGCGGTGAAATCCACATGGGCGGTGATGTCCTGCAGGCCGGGCAGGAAGAATGGATCGGTGTGGGCATGCTGCCGATAGTGGCACATCAGGGTGCCTTGCCGCCGTTGCGGGTGATAGAACTCGGCGCGGCCGAAGCCGTAGTCGATGAACAGGGCGATGCCGTTCGCCAGGCGTTCCACCAGCGAGGCCACCAGCGCGGCCGCTGCAGGGGCTATTTCCGACAGATAGCCGTCAATGCCAGGCGGCACCGGCAGCCGCGCGGCGGCCGCCCGCAGCCCGGCGTCGGCGATCGGGCGATCGACCCAGGCGAAACCCGCATCCGCGGCGGGGTCGCCGGTGGCCCGTGCGACGCAGCGCTCCACCGGACCGTCGAGCGTCCAGTGCACCAGGTGTACCGGCACGACATCCAGCACTTCGTTGGCGACGATCGCGCCCTGGATCGACCCGGGCAGCGCGTCGAGCCAGCGCACCCGCGCCAGCAGCGCCGGGTGGCGGATGGCGATCGCATCGCGCTGGCGCGCCCGGAGTTCGCCGCTCAGTTCGAGGATGGAGTAGTGGGCAGGCAGCGCGTCGAGCTCCTGCAGCGCGTCGAGCAGGTCGCAGGCGAGGCGGCCGGTACCTGCGCCGAGTTCGAGCAGTTCCCTGCCCGGTTGCCGCAGCACCGGCGCCAGCGTGCGCGCCAGGGTGTGTCCGAACAGGGGCGTCAGTTCCGGGGCGGTCGTGAAGTCGCCCTCTGCCCCGAACTTGCGCGCGCCGCCCGTGTAGTAGCCCAGATCCGGTTCGTAGAGCGCGTGTTCCATGAACCGGGAAAAATCGATCGCGCCGCCGGCCGCGTCGATCGCGTGGCGGATCCGGCCGGTCAGGGCGCGGGTCGCGGCGAGGGCGTCAGGCCCGGGCTCCGGCAGTGCCGCGAGGGGGCGGAGGGTGGATTGCATCGGCTGGGGCGTCAGGGGCGTGCGGGGGCAGGTGCGGCAAGCCGGAGGACAAGGATTCCCGGGGATCGTGGCCCGACCGGACGCGAGGTAATATGTCGATTGAACTACGGGAGCGTGCAGCGGTGCAAGGACAGGTCGTGCTGATTACGGGCGGAGCCAAGCGGGTGGGAGCCGCCATCTGTCGAAGCCTGCATGCTGCCGGCGCCAGCCTGATGGTCCACTATCGCAGTTCGACGAAGGAAGCGCACGCGCTGCAGGACGAACTGAACGCGGTGCGGGCCGATTCGGTGGCGCTCGCGCGGGCGGACATCCTCAAGCTGTCCAGCCTGCCGTCGCTGGTGAACGACACGGTCGAGCGCTTCGGCAAGCTCGACGTACTGATCAACAACGCGTCCAGCTTCTATGCGTCGCCGGTCGGCGAGATCACCGAGCAGGCGTGGGACGACCTGATGGGCACCAACCTGAAGGCGCCGCTGTTCCTGTCCCAGGCTGCGGCGCCGCATCTTCGGCGCTCGCATGGCGTGATCGTCAACATCGTCGACATCCATGCCGAGCGGCCGCTGAAGAACTACCTCGTCTACAACGCCGCCAAGGGCGGGCTGGTCACGCTGACCCGCTCGCTGGCGCGCGAACTCGGCCCTGAGGTCCGGGTGAATGCGGTCGCGCCCGGCGCGATCATGTGGCCGGAAGACGGCGAGTGGCAGGACGAGGTGTCGCGCCAGCGCATCATCAGTTCGAGCCTGCTCAAGCGGGTCGGCGAGCCCGAGGACATCGCGCGCGCGGTGAACTTCCTGGTGAACGACGCGCCATACATCACCGGCCAGATCCTCGCGGTCGATGGCGGCCGCAACGTGCACATCTGAACATGAAGATGTCCGGCATCCCGTTCGGCACGACCGACTGGAACACGGTCGAGCGCACCGAGCATGACGGCACCACCGGGACCGCCTACTGGCGCACGCGCGAGTTCGGCGGCATCCGGGTGCGCGTCGTCGAGTATTCGCCCGGCTACATGGCCGACCACTGGTGCCGCAAGGGGCACATCCTGTTCTGCATCGCCGGCCAGCTCGACACCGAACTGGAAGACGGACGGAGCTTCACCCTGAAGCCTGGCATGAGCTACCAGGTGGCCGACGGTGCCGAGGCGCACCGCTCGTCCACCGATGTGGGTGCCACGCTCTACATCGTCGACTGACCATGAACGCACCCGACACGAAGCTGCTGGAACGCCAGCGGCGCGAAGCGATCAAGCTCGAGAAGCGCCTGTGCCGGCTCACCGGGCAGGCGATCGGCGATTTCGGGATGATCGAGGCCGGCGACCGGGTGATGGTCTGCCTGTCCGGCGGCAAGGACAGCTACGGCCTGCTCGACATCCTGATGAAGCTGCGCGAGCGCGCGCCGATCGACTTCGAGATCGTCGCGGTCAACCTCGACCAGCGGCACCCCGGCTTCCCGGAACACATCCTGCCCGACTACCTGACCGCGCTGGGCGTGCCGTTCCGCATCGAGGTGCAGGACACCTATTCCATCGTCAAGCGGGTGATCCCCGAGGGCAAGACGATGTGCTCGCTCTGCTCGCGGCTGCGCCGGGGCGTGCTGTACCGCGTCGCCTCCGAGCTGGGCGCGACGAAGATCGCGCTCGGCCACCATCGCGACGACATCCTCGAGACGTTCTTCCTGAACCTGTTCTTCGGCGGCAAGCTGAAGTCGATGCCGCCGAAGCTGGTGTCGGACGACGGGAAGCATGTGGTGATCCGCCCGCTCGCCTACGCGGCCGAGGAAGACCTCGAGGCCTATGCGCAGCTGCGCGAATTCCCGATCATCCCGTGCGACCTGTGCGGCTCGCAGGAGACCCTGCAGCGCAAGCAGGTCAAGGGAATGCTGCGGGAATGGGACAAGCGCAATCCGGGGCGGGTCGAGACCATCTTCCGCAGCCTGATGAACGTGGTGCCGTCG